>JBDGYO010000337.1:0-3298 GCA_039584015.1 Gemmatimonadota bacterium
CCCGCCAGCCACTCGGCTGACGGGGCCTAAGTCCTTACGGAGGGCGGGGGACTCGTTGCGCAGCAGAGCGAGGCTGCGTCAGCAGCCGCAGCTCCACCCCGCTGCGGTCGATCCCGGCGGTTTTCAAGTTCCCTCTCGGGGGTTGCGTCTGGCTGCGTCCAGCTGCGGGCGTTTATGTCCAAGATATGTCCAAGTAGGGAGTGGGGTGGTGGGCCTTCACCTCTGTCGAGGTCCGTCGCTCGTACTGAGAACGGGCGGGCGCGGAGGCACTTACCGGCGCGGTCGAATCTCTCCAGTCACGTCGGTCCGGACCTGGTAGCCGTCGAGCTGCTGGGGGATGTTGCGGCGCACCGCCTCACTCGAATCTGCGAGGAACACCCGGATGCACGGCGTCCCGTCGCACACGCCGATCGCCGTGCCCACCACGCCCGGCAAGGCCATGAACGAGTCGGTGTGCGCCGCGAGGACTTCCTCGATCGTCTTGCCGGGCAATGCGGTCTCCTCCTTGAGCGCCGGCTGGCCCCCGCACCCCACGGCCAGGACGGTGAGCACGAGTGCCGTGGTGAGGTGAAGACTCAGGACCGTCATCGAGTCGAGCGGCCCGACCGGACCGAGGTCCGGTCGGGTGCCAGGTCGTCGACCTACCGGTTCACCGTTATCGTCGTGCCGTCGCTGCTGCCGTCCACGTCGTGGTTGAGGCTGGCACCGTAGGTCGAGCTCGTCTCGGTCACGTCGGTCACTGTGAACGTCACGGACTTTACGTTCTTCCGGATGCTGAAGAACACGAAGATGCAGGTCCCGTTCCCGCCGAGTTCGCCCGTGGTGCACTCGCCCGAGGCGAGACCGTTCGGACTCCACACGCCCCGCACCGTCGCCCCGTTGATCGGACTGTGATTGGCGTCGTGGACCGCGACCTCTACGATGGCCGACCACGTGGACCGGTCGTTCTGCGTCCAGCCGTCCAAGTCGCCGACGTGCATGAAGCTCACGGCGTTCGGGTCGGTGACCATGACCCCGGTCGAGGCCGAGTTGTTAGGCGCTGCGTCATCGGGCAAGTCATGGCTCGCCACCAGTGTGTGATTGCCGAACGAGCTGGCGCCGGTGTTCCAGCTGAACGTCAAGGTCTGGGTGGCGCCCGCCGCCAGGCCGGCCACGCTCTGGGTGCCGATGGCGACGGCGTCGGTCTCGTCGCGCAGGGTCACGTCGAAGCTGGCGGTCACGTCCTGGTTGCCCACGTTCTGGACGGTGGCCGTCACGTCCACCACGGCGCCCTGCGTCACCTCAGCCGGTGCGCTTACGCCCGTGATAGCCACATCGGTGATCGGGTCCGGCGGTGGCGGTGGCGGGGATGCGCCGCCATCCACGGTGACGCCGAAGAAGTTCAGAACCAGGTCGATCCGGTTCGCGATCGTCTGGGTGCTGCTCCCCGCGAACAGCAGACCGACGGGGTGGTTGCCAGCGATGGAGACGATCAGCGAGCCCGAGTCCCCGCCGTCACTGAACGTGCCCGGCTCGATGATGAGCTGATCCACGAATCTGGCGCTCTTCGTGCAGACGATGAAGCCCTCATAGCACACGGTCACGGTCGCGTTGATCCCCGTGATGGTGCCCTGCGTGAGCTTGGTCGTGCGGCCGTACTTCTGCACGTCGAGTCCCAGGAGCGCGGTCTTGTCGTCGAACACGCCGTCGCCGTTCGCGTCCCCGTAGATCTGCGCGCTCGGCGTTCCGTAGCCGTCGTCTGCCGGCGTGGCATTGCCGAGATTGGTCACGTCCGACCGGGCGATGGCGGCGTCCATCGTGTTGTTCCCGCGGGAGAACTTGATGACCTTGAACGACCAGAGATAACCGATGGAGTCGGCCGACGTGCCGCCGTCGTAGGCGCCCGGCTGCCACGCCGGGTCATCGAACTGGGCATCGTTGCTGGCGGCGAGCACGTGGTTGTTGCTCAGGATGTACACGTTGCCTGCCGCGTCCTTCACGCGCGCACCGATCGTGCCGGCCGTTATGTCCGGGTGTCCCACGGAGTATCCCACCGACGCCGGGCGCTGCCGCTCGGTGGGATCGCTGAAGGCGACAAAGCGGCCGGTGACTCTGGCCACTACGGGCACGCCGTCGAGGGCTGCCGGAACATGCACGTTCCGGTGCTCGAGCAGGATCTGCACGGCGGGTTTCCCGCTGGGCAGGAGGCCCACGGCGGTGCCGACGATGCCGGGGATGCGGAGCAGAGCTGGTGTGTGCCGTTTCTGGACCGCCATCGCGGCGCCGACGTCCGACCGCGCCTGCACGTCGAGCTGCGGGCCGGTCAGGGGATTGTCGGCGCGGTCCCCGCAGCCGAACCACAGGCCGGCGCCGAGGGTCACGGCAGTCAGAGCGAGCACGCGTCGGAGGGTGGGGAGGGACTTCATAGTGCGCTCCCAGCTGAGGCAGACTCTTGGGGGCAGCATGCCGCGCCCGCCCCGCTCCGGCAAGTGATGTGCGTCACACGGCTAACGAGGGCCGCCGTCAGATTCGCGCTAAGTGCAGGGACTGGACTACTTACAGGTTTGGCGGATCCACCTCGTCGGGCGGTCGTAGCGGGCCAGCTGACGATCCGAGCGTTAGCAGGCTTCTAACGCCTCAGTTCGATAGTGCGTAGGCGGTCCGGACGGAAGCCCCCGCCGCCGTCCGGGGCTGCATGCCACCAGTGTAGGAACAGTGATGCGTGTGGCTCGAACCAGACCGTGGGGAGGAGCTGAGTGGTGTCGGTCCCCGCGGCGAGACTGGGGCAGCCGGGACCGGCGCATAACAGCCAGAGGATGGTGTTGGGGTCCTCCACGTCGGACACGGCGTAGTGAACAGGCGCGTCGGTACCGTTGTGCAGCAGGAGGGTGTCGCCACGCAGGCTCGCGGTGAAGCCCTCGCCATCGGGCGCGACCGCGTCGGTGCAGGCCGCGGCGGCCAGGGCCAGTGTCAAGCTGAGGGGGGCGACGAGTGGGCGCATGGGGACTCCGGACTGGGTCTGCTTGGGATACCCTTGCCCCCGGGTCTGCGTCACCGCGCCCCGCCCAAGGCCCCGCCAGCCACCCGGCTGATGGGGCCTAAGTCGTTACGGAGGGCGGGGGACTCGTTGCGCAGCAGGGCGAGGTTGCGTCAGCAGCCGCAGCTCCACCCGGCTGCGGTCGATCCCGGCGGTTTTTAAGTTCGCTCGCGCCTCTTGCGTCTGGTTGCGTTCAGCTGCATCTAGCCACTGAACAGCGGCTTATGGTCAGACGGTTCTGCGTATAGCTGCGCCTGGTTGCGTCTGGCTGCGGGCGTTGAT
>JBDGYO010000040.1:0-12781 GCA_039584015.1 Gemmatimonadota bacterium
GCGGGTGAGGTGCACAACGTGGGTGGTGGTGGATGGGGTCATCGGTCCTGCTCCTTCCCTTCGAGGTACGTGGCCAACGCGTCGAGTCGCTCCTCCCAGAAGCGCCGGTAGCGCTCTACCCATTCAGCCGCCTGCCGCATCGGTCGGGCGTCCAGCCCGCAGCGGCTCACCCGCCCATCCTTGCTGCGCTGCACGAGCCCCGCGCGCTCCAGGACCCGCAGGTGCTTGGAGACCGCCGGCCGCGAGATGGCAAACGGGAGGGCGAGCTCGCCGACTGACACGTCCCCTTCCGCCAAGCGCGACAGGATGGCCCGGCGGGTGGGATCCGCGAGAGCAGCGAACGTGAGGTTGAGATGACGCTCAGAAAAGGTAACCATCTGGTTACGCATTATAGCAACGTACAGAAAACCGCGCAAGCGGTCTGTTATCTCATTGCATTACAATGATTTACGCTGAGCTAGCCTCGAGCTGCCGCTCCGACCCCGGATCGCTGCGGCGGCGGGCGTCGAACAGACCCCACTGGTAGGGACACTCGGCGGGGTCGCTGGCCGGGCGCACGGACGCCGCCCGGCGCCGGCACGCCGGACATTCCAGGTCGAGCTCCAGCACCTGCCAGTCGCTCCCCCTGGGGAGGCGGTCAAACTCGCGCAGGATCGTTCCGTTGCGACCGGTGTGCTCCGCACGCGAGGCCATGACCCGCATGACCGCCCCGTCGCGCGGACAGCGAACCACGGCGGCGTCGAGGGCCGCCTGCTGTGCGATCTTCTGATAGCCTACGAGCGTGTAGTCGGGCATCCCAACCGAGTGTTCGTGTGCGGTGGAAACCGCAGGTGGTCGGGGGGAGGGTCCTGACCACCAATTGAGGTGGCTCAAGCTACGTCACGCACTGCATGCCGCAAGCGCCGCTCTTTCTTCGGAGACGCGTGCCGGTGTGCGTCCCGTGTGGAGTGAGAAGTGCCGCGCCCATACCACGGTGCAGCGATTTCCCACGTCGTGTGGAATTGTGGAGATGCCGTCTCCGCAGCCTGTTCACACCACGAGCTCCCATGGCGCTCGTAACAAAATCCCGCACCGTCGCGACGCTGGAACTCCACCGGACGCGCAACCGTATCAAGGCTACCATGCTGATGTACCTGGGTCTGGCACTGGTCGCCTACCTGCTGTGGCGCGTGCTGCTCATCGCGTGGGACAAGTGGGAATGAATGGGGCCGGAGGGAAGGATCCGGCAGCGGGGTGTGCCCTGCGCTACCCCAGCAGCGCCGTCCGCAGGGCCGCCATCGCGTTCCGCTTGAGCTTCCCGACCGCCTCGATCGAGAGCCCCATCTGGTCAGCGATGTGATCCTCCATGAGACCGGTCACGTAGGTGAGTCGCAGGACGTTCTTCTGCGCATCGCTGAGCTGCGTTCCCGCCTTCTCACACAACCAGACCGTGTTCAGGCTCTCAATGGCCAGCAGGCGGGTCTCGGCGAAGAACCGCTCGGGAGAGGGTGGCTCGTACTCCACCGCCTGGGGGCCGCGGCGGCGGCGGGCCGACGCGTTCACGTCGGTCAGCACGTCGCTCTTGTACTCCTGGATCCAGCGCTTTTGCGCCTGCTTCCATACCTGGGGAGCCGTGCTCTTCATGGGTGAGCGCATGACGGCGAGCCACACGGCCTGCTCGTTCAGCAGGTCCTTGACCCGCTCCTCACTGGCTCCATGCTCCTTGGCCTCGCCGGCGGTCACCTCCTGCAGGTCGCCGAGCCACTTGCGGCGCTGCTCCCCGATCTCGTTGAGGCCGTGGAATGGGAACCAGCGACTGCGCAGTCGCTCGGCCGCCGCCATGGAGTCCTCACGTCGTTCGGCCGTGAGCACGATGCGCGCCTCACGCAGTATGGGATCCTGCTGGATGCGCGCCTGCAGGCTCGGAGACGTCTGGATCTCTGGGAGCACCTTGTCGCACCAGCGGAGTTCGGCCTCGGTGATCACCGAGGCGAACTGAACCGTGCCCCATCCCCGGGAGTTGTTCATGGCACTGATACCCTACCGGCGTGGCCGCCGGGAAAATGTGACGAACGTCGCACTCGCGGTGCTCATCGCGACGGCCTGGCTCTCCCCGGGCCTCGCGGCACAGCAGGACGCGGCGCGCGACGCCTGGCAGCGGGTCCCCGACGTCTTCGCCGCGCTGGCGATCGGCGAGGGGAGCCGCGTGGCGGACGTCGGCGCCGGCCGCGGGTACTTCACGGTGCGGCTCGCCGACCGGGTCGGGAGCGCCGGCCGGGTCTACGCCGTGGACATCGACGAGTCGAGCCTGAACCGGCTCAGGAGCCTGGTCGAGGCCGACTCCCTCGCGAACGTGGAGGCGATCCGCGGGGACGTGGACGATCCGCGACTGCCACCCGGCGAGCTCGACGCCGTGCTGGTCGTGGACACCTACCACGAGATGACCGAACACGCCGCGATGCTATCCCGCCTCCTGGAGGCGCTCGCGCCGGGAGGGCGCCTGGTCATGCTCGACTTCCGGCCGCCCGACCCGTCGGCATCCCGTTCCGGCCAAACCGCGCGCCACACGATTGCGCTCGGGATCGCGGAGCGCGAACTTGCCGATGCCGGCTTCGAGATCCTGGTGCGCGACCCGGACTTCGCCGAAGCAGGCGGCTACCGTCGCTCGCACCAGTGGATGTTGGTGGCGCAGCGGCCTGCTGACCCCGACGGCTGAGGAGGCACCGGCACGTTCGGAGGAGGCGGGCGTACGCGTGGCGCGGTAACTTCCGCACACGATGCCAGGACCGGTCAACTCCCTCGTCCAGCGATACGCCGGGCGGCTACGCTATCCGCGGCTGCTCCTGCTGATGCTCACGCTCTTCGGCGTGGACCTCGTGCTCCCCGACGCGATCCCCTTCGTGGACGAGATCCTCCTGGGGCTCGGGACGGTGGTGCTCGGCAGCCTGCGCAAGCGCCGCAGCGACAAGCTCCCGCCGGCAGAGCCCAGCGACTGACGACATGGATCTCTGGACCGCGCTGCTCGACATCCTGATTCTCCTCGGCGCCGCGATGCTCCTGGGCGCGCTGTGCGAGCGATTCAGACAGAGCGCCCTGCTGGGGTACCTGCTCGCCGGCACCCTGCTCGGCCCCAACGCCTTCAACGTGCTCCCCTCCTACGAGGCGGTGTTCACCATCGCCGAGCTGGGAATCGCCCTGCTCCTGTTTACTATCGGACTGGAGTTCTCCTGGCGCCGGCTGCGCACCGTGGGCTCCATCGCCGCGGGAGGCGGCACGCTCCAGATCCTGCTCACCGGAGCGGCCACTGCCCTGCTGTGCCGGCTGGTCGGGCTGGACGCTCCGGCCGCACTCGCCATCGGCACCATCGTTGCCATGAGCAGCACCGCCGCCGTCCTGCGGGTGCTGGCCAGCCGCCAGGAGATCGATGCCGTGCACGGCCGCAACGCGCTCGGCATCCTTCTGCTGCAGGACATTGCCATCGTACCGGCCGCGCTGTTCGTGGCGGCGCTGGGACAGGGTGGTGGCGTCGCTCAGGTGGGGTGGGCGGTCGTGCAGGCATTGGGTCTGGCCACGCTGCTGGCCGGTGCGCTCTACGTGGTCGTGAGCTACGCGCTGCCGAGGCTGCTGGGTGCGGATCTCGTGGCGGGGAACCGCGACCTGTCCATTCTGCTCGCCATCGTGACGGCCACGGGTGCCGCGTGGCTCTCGCACGCGCTGGGCTTCTCACCGGTGCTGGGGGCGTTCGTGGCCGGCATGGTGCTCGCCGAGTCACCGTTCGCGGTGCAGATCCGCGCCGACATCGTGCCGCTCCACACCCTGTTCGTGACACTCTTCTTCAGCGCGATCGGCATGCTGTCTGATCCGCGCTGGGCTGCACAGCACTGGGCCCTTCTGGTCGGGATCGTGCTCCTGGTCGTGCTGGGCAAAACCGCCGTCACGGCGGGGGTGGTGCGACTGTTCCGATTCCCTTCAGGGCAGTCGGCGGCCACGGGATTGGTGCTGGCACAACTGGGCGAATTCTCGCTCGTGCTCGCTATTCTTGCGCGGGACGGGCAGGTCATCGGACAGAGCCTGTTCGATCTGTTGGTCGCCGCCATGATCGTGACCCTGTTTCTCACGCCGTACCTGGCGGCGCTTGCCCCACGGCTCGCGATGGCTGTGGGCCGGATCATGGCACACGAAGACGGGGCGCTAACAGCGGCCGACGCGGTCGCCGGACAGGGGGAGGCCCCGAGCGGGCACCTCGTGGTCGTGGGGTTCGGGCCCGCGGGGCAGCGCGTGGCCGAGGCGCTGATGGGACGGAGTGACCTCGCGATCGTGGTGACGGACCTCAGCGCGAGCAGCCTGGACCTGGCCCGCTCCTACGACCTACTGACCGTCGTGGGCGACGCCACGCGGGAGAGCGTGCTCGCGCGGCTGCACATCCGCACCGCGGCGGCCGTCGCGATCACCCTGCCCGATCCCCGGACCGCGCGGCAGGTCGTCCAGATGGTCCGCGCCCTCGCACCCGACACACGGATCGTCGTGCGGTCGCGGTATCACGTGCACCGCTGGCAGCTCGACGTCGCGGGCGCACACACCGTGGTGGACGAGGAGGACGAGGTCGGCGTGCGCATGGCGGCGGAGATCGGGGCACATCTCTTGACGGGGTAACGCCGAGCTTCCGGCACGGCATTCGTCAATCCACACCGCGCTAAGGAACCCCCACAAGAAACCGCAGACCGGCGGGTGGACTCGCACGCGCCAGCCGCACGACAGCAATCCCCGACAAGCACGTTCGTCTTTCTCGTGCAACTGTTGACGCTGAGTCTCCGTTTACGACTCAACGAGCATGGAGCCGCCGATGTCCCTGAGGTCGACCACGCGCACTCTGGTCACGAGTGTCGCCACGATAGCCCTGATGAGCGGCCCGGCCACCATCCCCCAGGCGGGCGCCCAGGAACGCGGCAACCTTCTGCGGCCGTACACGAACGGCCCCGCCGATCCGTCGGTGCCGCAGCATCGTGACGCACGCTACCTCATCGGCGTGAAGCAGGTTCAGGAGCTTCTCATCGAGGTCCGGACCGCACCGCGAGACGGCGGCCACATCGAGACGGCGTTGGCCGGCACAGGCCTTTCGCTGGCCGACCTCCTCGCCGCAGAGCTGCTGCGCGAGGACGGCGGGGCGTACTCGCTCACGTTCCCCCTGCTCACGGCCGACGACACCGAGCAACTGCTCGAGGTGAGCATGCGCTTCGCGCGGAGCCTGGCCGACCGCTACCTCGAGCAGCAAGCCGCGATCGAAGAGATTCTGAGCGCCTACCCCATTCAGCACATTGATCACACCACGTTGGCGTACATCCTGATCGGCTGCTTTTCCCTCGATTGGGAGGGCCTGGCACTCACGCGCGAGCTCGGCTATCGCACGGTGCGGCTCGAGCCACCACGCCTGGCGCGCTGGGCCATCGTCAAGGGTGCCTGGAGACCCAAGGGGATCTACTGGGGCAGCCACAACAACTACCTCGACAACGGCATGGTGCTCACGTCGTTCGGCGACTTCCACACGCTGCCGCGCGCGACCCTGCCTGACGTGGGCTGGAGCGTGAGCGGTGCCGTTCGCAACGTGGAGGTGCCCGACCCGCTGCGTCCCGCCTTGCGAGGCGTGGCGAACTGGACATCCAACCATCTGCAGCAACAGCTCGCGGCCATCATGATCGCCTTGCGCGAGGACCGTGGCAGCACCGTGGAGGAGATCGCGCTCACGCTCGGCCGCAACGCCGAGGAGGTACACGATTACCTCGTGTTCCTCGACAGCCTCGAGTACGTCCGCGAAGACGCTGGTGAGTACGCCATCGCGATCCCGGTGCTCTCCGACGAGGACCGCGAGATGGTCCACGAGCTGCGGGGGCTCAGCCGCGACATCATGACCTCATGGCTGGCGGAGAACTACGAGCGGTACGCTGAGGCACTTCATGAAGTGACACCGATCGGACATGCTCGACCGTTCGCGTTCTCATTCTGGAACACGTGGCACTGGCTCTTCGGGGCCACCAACCTGATCCTCACACACGACGGCCTGTTCACCGACCCCTACGCCGAAGACCGCAAGTTCCAGGGGTCCGTCCCGGTGGTGTGGTCGTTCAGCCTGATGGAGGACATCCCGCACGAACATATCTACCAGTAGGGGGCAGTGATGATGGACGGATACCGAAAACTCGCGGGCGAGTACGGCTGGCCCCAGAACGGGGTCACCGTGCTCGAAAAGGACGGCAAGCTCTACGCCCTCGTGGAGTGGTTCTCTCTGCAACCCCTGGAGCACGTGGATGGCGACACGTTCAAGCTGCCGTGGATAAGTGGATACGCGGATGAGGTGGTGACCTTCCACCGAGACGCCGGCGGCACGGCGACGGCCGTGCAAATCGGAGGCGATGTGACCCTGGAGCGCCGGGAGGGCTGCTAGAGCGCTACCCGGAGGAGGGGCGGATGCGCGGGAAATCGATTGTCGAGGTAGCAGCGGTCTTCGCGCTCATGACGCTGTTGTCGCGCTGGGCCGACGCGCAGCAGAGCGCGGAGCCGACGCAAGATCCACCGTTCCCGGTGGAGGCAACGGTCCTCGTGGACGGCGAGTTCGAGCGCTGTGAGGGGATCGCGTTCAACGGCGAAGGCGACCTGTACGTCGCCGGCAATCAGGCCGTGTGGCGCGTGAGCACCGACGGCGAGGTCACGAAGGTGACCGACATCTACAGCAACCTCGGCCTCGCCCCCATCGGCGAGCGCGACCTATTGATGGCCGACTTCGGCCCCACCAACCGCTTCACGCACGGCCCCAACGCCGACGGCATCGTGTGGCACATCACGCCCGGGGGACACAAGACCCGGATCGTGAATGGCGGGATTGGGGACGCCAACTTCGTGCTGGTGACGCCCGAGCGCTCCCTTCTGGTCTCCGACGATGCCACCGACGAGATCTTCGCCGTGGACCGGACCGGTGCGGTGCAGTTGTTCACGGACGCGGTCGGCCACCCCAACGGCATGGTGCTCTCCCTCGACGGGTCCACGCTCTATGTCGCCCAGATCTTCGTGAGCCTGCGACCGTTCGTGCTCGATGACCGGCTGTGGGCCATCCCCCTAGAGGACGGTCGCCCCGCCGGGGAGCCGGAGGTCATTGCCGAACTCGGGACCGGAGCCGGCAACGATGGACTGGCGATGGACGAGCTCGGCCGGATCTACGTGGCGGCCAACGCCAGCGGGGAGATTTGGCGCGTCGATCCGACGACCCGTGAGACCGTGCTCATCGCCGAGAACGTCCCCGGCGCGGCCAGCCTGGCATTCGGACAGGGCGAGTTCGATCACCACGCCCTCTACGTCACGTCCACCAGGACCGGACGCGTGTGGGAGGTAAAGGTGGGTGTGGGCGGCGCGCCGCTGCAGCGCTGAATGCGAACGGCCATCCTGAAGCGCGGTATCGCGGCCTCGGCGGTCGGGCTCCTCTTGGTGCTCGCGCTCTTCTGGCTCGTGTACCGCCCCTGGGCATTGACGTGGGGCGCCACCGCCGCGGAAGTGGCACGCCCCATGTCAGGCGACAGCGTGGTCGCCGACCCGACCTTCAACGCCACGCGGGCGGTGACCATCGACGCGCCCCCGGAGGCAGTCTGGCCCTGGATCATCCAGATCGGCTACCTCCGCGCCGGCTTCTACAGCTACGATCGGCTCGACAACGACGGCATTCCCAGCGCCGAACGCATTCTTCCCGAGTTCCAGCAGTTGGTGGTCGGCGACTCGATTCCGTTGACCAGCGACGTCTACGCCGCCGTCGCGGCCCTGGAGCCAAGCCGCTCCATGCTGCTCATCACCGGGGAGCAAGGGCCCTGGACCTGGGCGTGGGGACTCTACCCCGAGGGTACCGGCCAGACGCGCCTCGTCACGCGCCTGCGGTTCAGCACGACACGTATCCGCACGCGGCTCGTGCTCGATGCCTTCGAGATCGTCATGATGCGGAAGTGCCTGCTGGGGATCAAACGGAGGGTAGAAGCTCACGAGAGGAGAATCCCGTGATGAGACTGTCAGGTATGCTACTCTCTTTATCGCTGGTCCTCCTGAACACGGTTGCGACGGCGCAGGACTCCACCATCACCGTCACCCAGTTGACCGATCAACTGTACCTGCTCAGCTCGGACCAGGGCAGCTACACCACCAACACGATCGCCTTCGTCGGGGACGACGGTGTCCTGCTCGTCGATACCCAGTCAGAGGCCGACGCCGCCGCGCTGAAGGAAGTGGTCGACGCCTTCGGGAAGGGCCCCCCGAAGTACATCATCAACAGCCATCGGCACGTGGAGCACGTGGGAGGAAATGCCACCTTTGGCGACAGCCCTATCAGGATCGCTCACCGTCTGGTGCCGACCAAGCTGCGGAGCGGAAGCTACATCTTCGATGAGTTCCCGGACGCCACCTTTCCGGACATCACGTTGTCCGACTCCCTGACTCTCTACTTCAACGGTGAGCGCATCAGGATCGTCGCCATGCCGGGCAGCCATGATGACAACGAAATCATGGTCCACTTCACCACCCAGAAGATCGTACACCTCAGCTCACTGGTAAATGGCTTCACCTTTCCCTCAGTGGATTCCGACGGTGACGTGCTGCGATTTCCAGAGCTCGTGGCGAGGGCGATTGCGTTGCTGCCCGACGATGTCGTGATCGTGTCCGGCCACAACGCTCCCGGGACGGCCAGTGACCTCCACACCTACCACGACATGCTGGTACAAACGACCAGCGTCGTCCGACGTGGTCTAGCGACAGGTAAGGACCTCGCCGCACTCCGGGAAGAGAAGGTGCTGGACGAATGGCAGCACTACGCCGCGAGCTACGTGAGCACCGACGAGTGGATCGAGTACCTGGTGGACGGTCTACAGGCCAGCGGCGAACCCCAGCACACCGTTTTCGAGCCGCTTTACCACGTGTGGAAGGAGAGTGGCGCCAATGCTGCTGTCCAGCACTACTTCGAGATGAAGCGGGATCAGCCCGACCAGTATCGGTTCGACGAATTCTCCCTGCTGGTGATCGGCATGAAGCTGCAGGGAAACGGCCACCTGCGCGCCGCCATCACATTCTACGAGGCGAGCTTGCGGGATGCTCCAGACTCGGATTACGGCTACTACACGAACTTCAAGCTGGCCACCGCTCACGACGAGCTGGGCGACAAGACGCTGGCTACTCAGTACTGCGAGAAGGCGCTGGAGCTGAATCCGGAGTTCGCTGGAGCCATCCAGCTGCTGAAGCGGCTCAAGGCGGAGTAGGGCGGGCTACCGCCCCGCCAGCTCTACCAGCATCGCAGTGTACATCTTGAGACTCAGGCGCATCTGTTCGGGGCTGATGTACTCGCGCTCGGTGTGGCCGGTGTACTCCTCGCCTGGCATGGTCGGACCGAAGTTGACCCCGTTGGGCACGACGCGTGCGTGGGTGCCGCCGCCAATGGCAATGGGCTGTGGATCGGGCTGACCCGTGAAGTGCTCGAAGACATCGAGCAGCACGGGAATGTGCGGAGCGTCCTGCACGTAATACGGGGGGGAAGTGAAGATCTGGACGCCGACGTCGGTGATCCCGGAGCGTCTCTCCCATTCCTCGACCGCCGCCCGCATCTTCTGCTCGAGCTCCGCTGCGCTGCGTCCCGCCGGGCTACGGAGGTTGATCCCGGCCACCAGCGCCCCTTCGTCCGTGCCCAGCGTGGTGAGCGACAGCGTGAGCGGTCCCATGAACGGATGGCTCACAGCCACATCTCCAAACTGCTCCGCGTAGTCGCCCGTTCCCACCAGGTCGTTGATCAGCCGCACCATGCGCGCGGCCTGGCCGTCGGGCCACTGGTGTGCGCCGAGCAGCGCCGCGAGGTGCGTGATGGCATTGCGACCGTCCTCCGGCTTGGACGAGTGGGCGGAGAGCCCCCTGGCCCGGATCGTGAGCGTGCTACCCTGCGACGCGAAGCTGTACTGCACCGCGCGATCGCTGGCCGCTGCCTCGCGCAGCAGTGCCTCGACCTGGGGCGTAGGATCTGCGATCACCGCCTCCGCGTCCTCGGGGATCTGAGACAGGAATGCGCCGCCCTGCAAGGTCAGGAGGCGATCGGAGCGAGCCGGCTGGCCGGGCATGGCCGGTATCCCCAAGTGGATCGAGTTCCACCCCTTCTCCGCCACCACGACCGGGTACTCCGAATCCAGCGCCACGTTGAGGTCGGGCGGCGGGTTCTGCGCCAGGAAGTCGAAGAACGGCTGCCAGTTCGACTCCTCTGTGTAGGAGATGATGAGCTCGATGCGCCGGCCCAAAGCGAGATCGTGGTCCCGCACCGCGGCCATGGCATACAGTGCCGCGGCGATCGGCCCTTTGTCGTCCTCGCTCCCCCGCCCCAGCAGCCTCCCCGGTTCGCTCGAATCATCGAGCGAGAAGGGATCCTCCGCCCACTTGGAGGGATCGGCCGGCTGCACATCACCATGCGTCACCAGACCCAGCCGGTCTTGGGCCTGACCCAGCCCGATCACGACAACCTCGCCGTGATCCGCGAAGTCGAGGCCGAGCTCGCCTGCTGTCTGCTCGAGGTACGCCGTCATGGCCCGAAACTGTGGGTTGCTCGCGTTGGCCATACCTTCCTCGTGCACCGTGCGGAACGCCACCAGATCCGCGAGCGTGCCGAGCATTGCCTCGTAGTAGGCCGAGTCGGCGTAAGCCGCGGCGGCGCGGCTCTCCGACGAAGGCACCTGCGGGGCCGTACAGGCGGTCGTGCACCAGGCCAACGCGCCCGCCATGATCCACCATTTGCCACGATGCGATACCGTCACTGGACCTCCACCACGCTCGCGATGATGTGATCGGCGATGAAGCGGAACACCTGCAGCGACTGATTGTACCCTTGGCTGAAGCTGTTGTCGGCATCGGTCGCGGTGACGACCACCAGGTTCAGCTCCGGGACGAGCAGAATGATCTGGCCTCCGTGGCCCCAGGCCATCCGCACCTCGTACGCCCCGACCGTCCCCGCGTACCACAGGTATCCGTACCGACACTCGCCCAACGCCCCCATGGGCCAGTCGACCGCGTTATAGCCGACCAGCGATTCGTCTACCCAAACGGCGGGCACGATCTGCTGATTACCGAAATGCCCACCCTCCAGGTAAACGCGGCCGAACCTCGCCATGTTGCGAGGGGTGATGTACATGGCCCAGCCACCCAGGTAGTTCCCGGCCGGATCCTGGCCCCAGAGGGGAATCGGCGCCTCCAGCGGCCCGAACAGATACTGCTCGGCAAACGCAAGAGCGCTCATGCCGGAGGTTCGCGCCACGATCGCCGCCAGCAGCAGCGTCGAGCCCGAGGAGTACTCCCACTGCCCACCCGGATCGCGAACCAGCGGCAACATGAACGCGTTCTCGACCCAGTTGTCGCCCTGGGTCAGCTGGGCCCAGTACGGGTTCCCGTCCTGGGACTCGATGGGATACCCGGCCGTCATCGTGAGGAGGTGGCGCAGCGTGATGTCGTGCTTCCGAGGGTCGGCGATCTGAGGTACGAGCTCCGGAAAGAAGTCGACCATCTTCTGATCGAGGTTCGTGAGGTAGCCCTCCCGCAGCGCAATGCCCACCAGCGCCGAGGTATAGCTCTTCGTGGCCGACGCGGTGTAGTTGGCATGGGCGGCGGTGCGTCCGCGGAAGTACCCCTCGGCCACGAGGTACCCGTTCCGCACCACCAGCACGGCGTACATGTACTGCAACCCCGCCGCCCTGACGTACGCCTCTGCCAAGACATCCGGGTCGAGCCCCTGCGCCTGGGGTGTCGAGATCTCCCAGCCGTCCCCCAGTTGTTGGGGGACGAACGAGATCTCTTCGACGTCGGTGGGAGGGCCGCCCGCCGAACAGGCGGCGATCAGCAACGAGGCTACAATTGCGAGGAGAAGCGGTCGCGTCTCTGTCTTACTCGCCGCAGTACGGGTCATGGCCGTGAGCCCTAAGCCGTCCCATCAGAAAACAGCGCAGCCAGCTACTGCCACGCCCGCGGCACCGCCTCGGGCTTGGTGGGGCCGATCACCTCGTCCTCGGGGCTTTCCTCCTGGAGCCGGCGTCGGATCTCCGGCAGATCTCCGAACCCCACCAGGCGGCGGCCTTCCTCATCCCACAGCGTGAGCCACAGCGTCTTCACGCTCCCGGCTAGCGTCAGTTTGGTGACGTCGTGGAGTTCGGGGTTCTCGTCGTAGCACCGCTGCAGGTGGTAGTTGGGGATCCGGCTCGACACGTGATGAATGTGGTGGAGCCCGATATTCGCGGTGAACCACTGCAACACCTTCGGGATCACCAGGTGGGACGCGCCCTCCAGGCCGGCGGCGTAGTAGTTCCACGCCTCGCGATAGCGCCAGTAGGTATCCTCGTATTGGTGCTGCATGTAGAACAGGAACACGCCGATCGATCCCGAGAGCAGCACGATCGGGAGCTGCACCAAGAGGAACCGATCCAAGCCGATGGTCAGCCACGCTGCGACGAGCACCGCCACCAGCGCCGCGTTCGTCCAGTGCACGCTGGCCCACTCGCGCTTCCAGTTCCGCGGGGCGTCCGCCGGGAAGCGATGCTTGAGGATGAACTGATACGCTGGGCCGATCAGCAGCATGACGAGTGCGTTGCGGTAGAGACGGTACAGCACCCGCTTGATCCACGGACGGCTCAGGTACTCGCGCACCGTAAGCGTATCGATGTCCCCGAAGCCGCGGATGTCGAGATTGCCGGAGGTGGCATGATGGATCGCGTGCGTCTTGCGCCAGTAGGCGTACGGCACGAGGGTGAGCACCCCGATCACA
>JBDGYO010000041.1:0-17508 GCA_039584015.1 Gemmatimonadota bacterium
CCGACGCTGCCGCCCGTCACGATGGCGTTCTTGCCCTCCAAACTCAGGTCCATTGGATCTCAGCCCTCCTGGTACTGTGGCGAAATCGCCCGGAGGAGCTCGTCATCCCACGGATGCCCCTCCGCCAGCATCTGCCGCAGCTTGATGAAGTCGACCTCGCGCTTGCCCTTGGGTCCCTCGTTGAAGGCGCGGAAACCGGCCTTCGCCTCCGTCATCATGTTGAGGGCCAACCACTCGCGATTCGTGACGTTGGTGTTGTCCCAATGCCACTGCTTGTGCTTGCGCAGGCCGTTGACGGTCTTCGACACGCAATCCGGCATCAGCATCAGGATCTTGGTGCACAGCGTCTCGACGGCCTCGTCGAGCAGGCAGAGATCGGTCTCGGCTTTGGCGAGGATCTCCTTGGCGGCGCTCTTCTCGTCGCCCGTCTTGTAGTCCCCGTACACGATGTTGCCGAACTCGTCCACGAACCGGTCCGTGATCACCATTGGGTTGGGGATCCACTTGCCGTCGACGTCTCGCACAGGATGCCGCTCTCCATGGCGCGCGAGAACCCAACGTAGAGCGGCAGGAAGTCGGTGGAGCCGCCATCGGGTGCGGAGCCGTGCTTGGGACCGGCCTGGCCGAATCGGGCCGTGTCGGCGGCGACGCTGAAGTCGCACGCCATGCCGATCTCCTGCCCGCCCGCGATGCGCATGCCGTTCACCCGATTGATCACCGGCTTGTCGCACCGCAAGATCGAATCGATCATGTCGTTGAACAGGCGCATGTACTGCTTGTACTCCTGCGGATTGCCGGCGTAGTACTCGGCATACTCCTTGGTATTGCCGCCGGTGCAGAACGCCTTGTCCCCGACCGCGGTGAACACGACGGCCACGACGCTGCGGTCCATGCTCGCCTCGCGGAAGGCCAGGATCACGTCCTTCACGGCATCGGTGGTGTAACTGTTGAACTGTTTGGGATTGTCGAGGACGATCCAGGCGTTGTACAGGCCATCCACGGGGTTGCCGGCCGGGTCCTTCGCCGGCCGCAACTCGTACTGGATGTGCTGGTACTTGTGGCCGTCCACGAGTGTATGGCTATTCAGCATCGTACCTCCCTCCCCGCCTGCGGTCCTGGGCGCTGAACGCTCCTAGGACGCCCAGTCCGGAACCAGAATGGCTCGCTTGTCGATCCGATGATCGGCGACCTGCTGCACCACGTCGGGCGCTTCGCTCATCGGGAACGTTTGGATGAATGGCTTCAGGGTGACCTTCCCGTTGGTGACCAGCGCGAGGGCTGCGGGATAGAGCTCGGGCTTGCACCCCCAGGTCCCCTGCACCGTGGCGTCGAACGCCATCAGGTTGCTGAGGCGCAGCTCGGTCTTAGCGAGCGTGAAGCCCACGACCATCAGGGTGGCGGCGTGGTTGAGCAGGCCGTACGCGGTCTCCTGCCCGCCGGGGTGACCCGAGCACTCGAAGATCTTCCAGCCGTAGGAGGGAGCGCCCCACTCCTTGGCCTGTCCCTTGAGCTGCTTCTTGAGGCTCTTGAAGTCGGTCTCTCCGGAATTGACGGTGAGGCCGGCCCCGTGCTGCGCCACCGCGTCCAGCTTCGCCTGCTCGACGTCGATGGCCACCACGCGCGCGCCCATCGCCGCGGCGATCTGAACGCAGTAGGTGCCCACGCCGCCCACTCCCACTACCACCGCGACGTCGGCCGCCTCGAGGCCGCTGCGCACGATGGCCTGGTAGGGCGTGGTGACGGCGTCGGCGATCACCGACAGCTCCGGCAGGTCGTACCCTCCCCGCTCCTCGACCTCGCAGATGCCGCGCCCGGGTACGGCGATGTACTCGGCGAACCCCCCGTCGATGTCATTCCCGGGCATCACCTGGGCGCGGCACGCGTTGCCGCGACCCTGGGCACACAGGTCGCACTCGCCGCAGGGAATCACCGCCGGGACGATGACCTCGCGCTCGAGCAGGCTGCGGTATCCCGCACCCGCCGCGACCACCGTGCCGCTCACCTCGTGTCCCAGGGTGAGCGGCAACGGCTGTTTCGTGGGCACACCGTCCTTCCAGAAGCCGATGTCCGTATGGCACACCCCGCAGCCGGCGACCCGGACCACCACCTGATCGTCTGCCGGCTCGGGTTGGGAGAGGTCCCGCACCTCCAGGGGCTCCCCGACCGCCGTCAGCTGTATCGCCTTCATGATGCCTCACCGTCGTTGGAGGTGATGGGCCAACCGCCCGCTACCCGCACGTGAGACCGCCCACCAGGTGCTCGGCGAACTCGCGCCCCAGCTCGGGGGCGTGGATCGTCCCCTCCGGTCGGTACCATCGCGCGATCCAGTTGATCGCGCCGAGGATGGCGAACACGGCGACCTTGGAATTCACCTCGCGGAACTCGCCGTCCTTGATCCCCTGATCGATGATCCTGCGCAGCCACCGCTCGTACCGGTCCCGGGCGGCGATGATCTCGCCTGCCCGCTCCGGGGAGAAGGCCGTCACCTCGAACGCCAGCGGCGACCCCTCGAGCGTCTCGGTCATGATCCGGACGTGCTCGAGGATGACGTAGGCGAGCTGCGCGCTCGCCGTGTCGAGCTCGCGCGCATCCTTCATCATGCGGTCGATCTCGCCCAGCGACTCGCGGTGACACTCGTACAGGATCGCTTCCTTGTCGGGGAAGTAGTGGTACAGGGCTGTCTTGCGGACGCCGAGGTGCTCGGCGATGTCCTCGAGCGTGGTGGCGTGGTAGCCGTTCTCGCGGAACGCCCGGAGCGCCGCGTGGAGGATCTCGGCGCGCCGCCGCTGCCGCTTGCGGCGGATGTGGGGGGAGAGTGCGGTGGATTCTGGGCCGTTGGCCACGGCTGCCGTCCAAATTTGAACGTGTATTAAAATTTTGAACGTGTGGTCGGGTTGTGTCAAGGGCGGATGTAGAAAGCCCCCGCCTGAGAGCGGGGGCCCGATTGCCGTTGGCTGGGCGTCAGCCCAGGGCCCGGCTCAGTAGCTGGCCCAGTACTCGATCAGTGAGTTTTCTACCGCGACCCACCCCCCGAACCGTGCCAGGGTCTGGTCGATGCTGCAGGAGTCGTACGAGACGTAGGTGTCGTCGTCGGGCTCCGTGAAGTCGTTCTGCGGGATGTTCTCGCCCAGGGTCTGGTTCAATCCGGAGATGACCATGCCCCGCACGACCGTCGAGTCGGCATCGGGATCGAACAGCCCACCCACGAGCACGATGCCCTCCCACTCGAAGAAGCTGCCTTCCGAGTCGAGCTCGCCGGTCACGATGAGGAGACCCGTTCCCGTGAAGTTGGTGAAGATGATATCCCCACGGACGAAGTAGGACCCGAACGTCTCATCGCCCGAGACGGGGGCGCGCTCGGGAAGGACGGATCCGTCGACGGTCGCCTCCCAGTCGATCCCGGTCTCCTCGGCGATCTTGCTCCAACTGCCGCCGATATCGACGCCGGTCGTGTCGGGCGGCGCGTCGGAGCCGCCCGGGGCCCGCATCGCGAGAGTCGGGGGGCTTCCGCACTCATCCGTGCCATCCAGAGCCAGCACGGGACCGGCGGAGTAGCTCACGCCGTTGATCGCCGTCAGGGCGGCCACCGTGTGGATGCTCGACCCCTGCCAATGGGCGACCTGAGCCACGGTGCGGCTCGCCTGGGGCTCGGTGCCCTGAGTGGGCTGGATGAGGTGACCCGTGGAGCGCAGGAAGTAGGTCCAGGTGGACAGCGAGTCGACCGGCCGCCGGACGATCTGGGCGTCCACGTCGGCGTAGCCGCCAGGGAAGTTGATGCGTACGAGATGGCCCTCGGCCGGCCTCTCGGTGACCGTGCCGAGATAGGCCTGCAGCCCGCTCTGCGCGATGGAGAGGGCCTGGGTCAGGTCGCTGCTGGTGGTAGCGGTCCGGAGGTCAGCGCGCACGCGAACCATCGACGCCGTGAGCATCACCGTGATGATTGCTACGACGAAGAGCGTCAATGGGATGGCAAATCCGTCGTTCCGACGGATTCTCGAACTCGTGCGCGCCTGAGTCATGGGAGGCGCATCCGTGGTTAGGCCGCGTAGGGCTCCGCAGCTCGGCCACGCGATTACTGCGGTGGCGCAACGAACTTCCTGATCCTACACCTGGATGGGCGCTCCGCTAGAGGTATGGCCGTAACCGATTGCCGTAGAAGGTGTTACGGATCCGGACGACCGGCCGCGGCGGCTAGGCCTGATCCAGCCGCAACACCGACTGGAGCAGCACATTGGCCCCGTTCTCCACGTCTTCCGGCCGCGTGAACTCCTCTGGGGAGTGGCTGATGCCGTCCACCGAGGGGACGAAGAGCATCCCCATGGGGCAGATCCTCGCCAGCGTCTGCGCGTCGTGGCCGGCGCCGCTCGGCATGTGCTTGTAGGAAAGGTCCAACGCCCCCGCGGCCTCGGATATCAGCTCCCGCACTCGGGGGTCCGACAACGCCGGATCGACGTTGGCGTGCTGCCGCTCCCAGGTCGCGGGCGTGTCGTGCTTCCGCGCCAACTGCTCGAGCTCGGCGCGGATCTGGTCCCACAGTGTCTCGATGGTCGCGGTCCGCAGATCGCGCAGCTCGACGGTGAGCCGTACCCGCCCCGGCACCACGTTGGGCGCGCCCGGCTCCACGAGCAGCCGGCCGACCGTCCCCACCTGGCGGCCCGGCATCGCCTTCACGATCCGGTCCACGGCCAGCACCAGCTCCGCTGCCGTGAGCATGGCGTTGCGGCGCCGGTTCATCGGCGTAGTGCCCGCGTGGTTGGCGAAGCCTTGGATCGTGACGTCGTAATGGTGGATACCGACGATGCCTTCGACCACGCCGATCTGCACGCCTTCCTCATTGAGGATGTTCCCCTGCTCGACGTGCAGCTCGAGGTAGGCAGCAATACTGCCCGGCGCGTGCCGCGCCTCGGCGAGGTGCTCCGGGTCGCCCCCGATGCGCGCGATCTTCTCGGCCAGGGGCACGCCGTCACGCCCCGGGCCGCGTAGCTCCTCCTCGGGGATCAACCCCACGTACCCGCGGCTGCCGGTGAGGCCGCTCTCCTCGTCGCACCAGATCACGATTTCCAGCGGGTGCCGGTTGCGGTAGCCGGCCTCCGCCAGGGTGTGCGCCGTCTCGATGGCCGACATCGAGCCCACATCCCCGTCGTAGTTGCCACCGTTCGGGACCGAGTCGATGTGGGAGCCGAACAGGATCGGCTTGGCCTCTGGCACGGTGCCCGCCCGCGTCCCGACGATGTTGCCCACCGCGTCGATGCGGACCTCCAGGTCCGCCGCGCGCATCAGGCCGACGGCGAACTCGCGACCCGCGATGTCGGCTTCGCTGTAGGCCACGCGGCTCACGCCGCCTTCCGGGTTGCGCCCGAACTGGGACAGCTCCGCGAGATGTCGGTTCACACGCGCGCCGTTCACGCGGAACGCATTCCAGTCGTCCACCTGTCGGCGTTCGGTGAATCCCTTCAGCGGTGTCATGGCCAACGCTCCCATCGCGGTCGTCTGGACGAAGTCACGGCGATTCATGGTGCCCCCTTATCCTTTGGCGGCCGGGGCCTTGTGCATTCCGGTGTCCGGCACGGCCGGCAGGAAGTCGCTGAACGCCTCACCGTAGATGTCCCACACGGTCACGAACAAGGCCGCCACGATGGGACCGATCACAATGCCGACGGCGCCGAACAGGAGCAGGCCCCCGAGAGTGCTCACCAGGACCAGGAGGTCGGGCATCTGGGTGTCTCGCCCGACCAGGACGGGACGGAGCACGTTGTCCACGGTGCCCACCACGGCGACGCACCAGGCGGCGAGGACGATCGCCGCGATCAGATGACCGGTGGCGGCGAGGTAGATACAACCGGGGATCCACACGAGCGCCGTGCCGACCCCCGGGATGATCGACAGCACCGCCATGACCGTGCCCCAGAACGCCCAGCCGGGGATGCCTGCCACCCAAAATGCCAAGCCCCCCAACGTGCCCTGCACGATGGCGATCACGAACGTGCCCTTGATGGTCGCGCGCGCCACCGAAGTGAACCGCGCCACCATGCGGTTCTCCTCCGTGGGGCCGAGCGGCATGTAGTAGAGGATCTTCTTCAGCAGCAGCCGGCCGTCCTTCAGGAAGAAGAACATGGCGTAGAGGATGATGAACAGGTCCAAGAAGAACGCCGCCGTGCCCCGCGTGGCTGACGCGACGCTGCCAAGCAGGAAGGTCCCCACGTTGCCGGCGAGCTGCCCGACCTTCGCGATGATCTGGTCCCGGTACGGCTGGATCGTCTCCCAGAACGGCAACCTTGTCAGCAACCGGTCGAGCTCGTCGGGCTGCTGCAGTTGGCGCTCCACCCAGGGCGCCACCGACTGGCTCACCTGCAGCGCCTGCGTGGCCACGATTCCCAGAAAGCCCGAAAGCGGCACGATGATCACCAGCAGGACGACCAGGATCGTGGCCAGGGACGCGGCAATCTCCCGCCCCCTGAAGAGCGTGACCAGCCTCCGGTAGAGGGGATGGGACAGCCCCGCGAAGATCGCCGCGAGCAGCAGGTCCATCGCGAAGCGGCGGATCATCATGTAGAACAGCAGGCTGATGGCGACGACGAGCAACAGCAGAAAGGTTCTGCCGAACCGCTCGGGCGTATTGAGCTTCTCCATGGTGTGCTCCGGAGAGGGTGGGGGGGTCTCGGCTCGGGTCCACCAACGATGCACTGGATGGCGGTGCGCGGGAAGCCTGCGACTCCCGGTTCGCGTTGCAGTGACCTTCCTGACAGATTGACCGCATGCCGAAGCTCAGCGCGTTCGCGGGCGTGGCCCGCGTGCCCTTCCTCCTGTTGCCGATCACGCTGGTGGCGTCGGGCGCCGCCGCCGCGGCCTACGACGGGAGCTTCAACTGGCCACGCACGGTGGCGGCGCTCGTCGGCCTGGTGGCGCTGCACGTGGCGGTGAACGTGCTCAACGAGTGGAGCGACATGCGCACGGGTATCGATCTCCACACGCAGCGCACGCCGTTCTCGGGCGGGAGCGGGACGCTCCCGTCGGGAGCCATCTCGTCGGGCGCCACGCTCGCCTTCGGGCTGGCGGCCGCCGCCGTGGGGCTCGCCATCGGGGCCTGGCTCGTGACGCAGGTCGGGTGGGTGCTCTTGCCCGTGCTGATCGTGGGCGCGGTGTGCGTGCTGGCGTATACCGACCTGCTCGCGCGCATCGGGGTGGGCGAGGTCGCGGCCGGCCTCGGGTTGGGCGGACTCCCGGTGATCGGGACCGCGCTGGCGCAGAATGGCACGCTTGGACCGGCCGCGCTGGCCGCCGCGGTGCCGGCCACGCTGATGACGTTCAACCTGCTCCTGCTGAATGAGTTTCCCGACGAGGAGGCCGACCGCGCAGGCGGGCGGCGCAACCTGGTGATCCTGCTGGGCCGCCGGGGCGCGGCCCGCACCTATGCGGCGGCAGCGCTGCTCACCCCAGCGGCGATCGTCGCAGCGGTGGCCGTGGGGGCACTGCCGCAATACGCGCTGGTGGCGGTGCTGCCCTCGGCCCTGCTGAAGGAGCCGCTGCACTGGGCGTTCACAGATCCGGGGAGCGCGGTGCCCATTCCGGCGCTGGGCGCCAATGTGGGGTGGAACCTGGCCACGAACGTATTCCTCGCGGCGTCACTCGCCCTGGCGGTTCTGCTGTAGCCCCGCTGTTCAACAGCCTTCCCGTGGGCCCGCAACGCCCGGGCCTCCCCATGTGTCGTAAAGAGGGAGGTCCGCTAGGGCGGTTGCCGCTCTCGTAGACCTCCACGCATGAAACCGGGCACCCCTTCTCTCTCGTAGAGACGAGGGAACTACCATTCCGAGGTCTACTCAGAGGTCCACCATGATCACGAGACAGTTCGGCACCGCCGCGGCGCTGCTGGCGCTAACGGCGTTTGCCCCGCCGCGCCTCACGGCCCAGTCCGCGCACTCCAGTGTGCGCTCGGCCCCGATCGCCGACGTGCGCTACGACGTCACCGTCAACGCCGAGCTGGGCGCGCGCAGTCGCATCCGCTCCGGCATGACCTTCCGCACCGGCGGGGCCGACCCGGTCGTCCTATCGCTCCCAGCGTGGACGCCGGGCTCGTACGAGCTGGACAACTTCGCGCGTTACGTCACGGGGTTCTCGGCGCGCGCCGGCGAGGAGGCGCTGCGCTGGGACAAGGTGGACCACGACACGTGGCGAGTGTTCCCCAGCGGCGCGCAGACCGTGACGGTGAGCTTCGACTACCGATCCGACACGCTCGACACGGGCAGCGCGGGCGCGTTCGAGGATTTCGCGTACTTCAATGGCACGAACCTGTTTCTCTACCCCGAGGGGCGGAGTCTCCAGTTCGCCTCGCAGGTAGTGATTCACACCGAACCAGATTGGCAGATCGCCACGGGGTTTACATCGGCCGGTGCGCCGGGTCGTTACACGGCGGCGGACTACCACGAGGTCGTGGACATGCCGACGTTCGTGGGGCGCTTCGATCTGGACAGTCTGGAGATCGATGGGGTGTGGCATCGCCTGGCCACGTATCCCGAGGGGGTCTACGAGGGCGAGCCCCGCGAGACCCTGTGGCGGGAGATTCGGCAGATGATGCCGCCGATGGCGGCCGCCTTTGGCGAGACACCGTTCGAGACGTACACCACGCTGCTGCTGTTCGACGACGCGTTCCCCGGTGCCTCCGCCCTGGAGCACCGCAACTCCCACCTCGGGATCTACTTCACGCAGGCGGTCGGCCTACCGTTCCTCACCGAGGTGTGGGCCCACGAGACCGTCCACGCCTGGAACGTGAAGCGGCTCCGACCGGCCGAGATGGTGCCGTACGACTATGGCCGCGCGCAGCCGACCACCCTGCTGTGGGTGAGCGAGGGCGTGACCGACTACTACGCCGATCTGGCAGTGGTGCGGGGGGGTGTCGTGCCGACGAGTCGGTTCTACCAGAGCACCGGCAACAAGATCGGCAACGTGGCCAACACGCTCCCCGTGGCGCTCGAGGACGCGTCGCTCTCTACCTGGATCGCCCCGGTAGATGGCACGGGCTACATCTACTACGACAAGGGATCGCTGGCCGGACTCATGCTGGACATCCTGATCCGCGATGCCAGCGACAACCGCGGCTCGCTCGACGACGTGATGCAGGACCTGTACGTGAGCACCTACAAGGCCGGTAGGGGCTTTACCGAGGAGCAGTGGTGGCAGGCGGTGCGCCGGGCAGCCGGCGGGCGCTCGTTCGACGACGTCTACGGGCGCTACATCGACGGGCGGGATCCGTATCCCTGGGACGAATTGCTATCGCTCATCGGCCTCGAGCTGTCCGTCGATACCGTCCCGCGTCCGCTGATCGGGGTGTTCACCGGCCAGGACAGCGCGGGAATCTACGTGCAGGGGCTCACACAAGGCGGGGCAGCCGAGGCCGCCGGCGTGCAGGCCGGTGACTACCTGCTTCAGGTCGGAGAGGTCGACGTCGCGCAGAGCGACGACTTCGGGGCGGAATTCCGCGCGCGGTATCGTGGTGAGTCGGTTGGGAC
The DNA here is from genome assembly GCA_039584015.1 of Gemmatimonadota bacterium. GTDB lineage: Bacteria > Gemmatimonadota > Gemmatimonadetes > Gemmatimonadales > GWC2-71-9 > WVYX01. The sequence continues at coordinate 9,504 of JBDGYO010000041.1, forward strand.
GCCCTATCAGATCACCGTGCGGCGCGGGTCCGAGACGGTCACGATCGACTCCGAGCTCCGCTTCGTGCAGGACATCAACTTCGAGATCCGCGAAGCACCGGACGCGCCGGCCCGAGCGGTGTCGCTGCGCGAGGGCATCCTCACGGGGAAGATGGGGATGTAACCCGACCGCGGTATTCGTCTTTCGGTGGGTGGCACCGCCGAACCCGACCGACTGGCTGGCGGACGGTACGATCCCTATAGTAAGGAAGCGGGACGCCGAAGCCCGAAGCGGAGGGATAGATGAGCTATCCCAAGAAGCACCGCGGTAGGAGGAAGCTCGGGAGTAAGCGGCGGAAGATGCGGCGCAAACGCCGCCACCGGCACTAGCCTGCTGCGGGCCCACCAGCGCGACGAGCACACTCGCCCGACGAGCGAGTAAGGTGGTGAATCTGCGCCCGGCGCGATCGAACGCGCGGGGCGTCTTCTGTTGAACGGGGGTGGAGGCGGGCGCCGACGGAAATCGCACCCGCCGGCTGACCCGAGGCACGTCTCAGACCCCCCGGATTCCGGCCACTCCGAACTTTTCCGAACACTTCGTGTGACGCAGGCCTTGTTTTGTGAAACGCCCGCCGGTACATGAGCGTATCGGAATCGTACTCACCATCCCGTGGGGCCCGTGCCATGCGGATCCGACTGAAACAGAACCGCCTCGTCGAGCTGATCGCCAGGAGCAATCTGTCCCAGAACCATTGGGCGATTAAGCTCGGCCTCTCGCGCGGGCATTGGTCGGATATCGTCAACGGGAAGCACCCCTATCCCTCTGTGAGGACCCGCGAGCGCCTGCTCGACATCTTCGGGGTCGCGTTCGACGAGCTGTTCGAGACAGAGGGAGGCGGGTGGTCCGATCAGAGCTTCGAGAAGGCCATGTCGGAGCGCTACCTGATCGACCGTGAGCTCGGGCAGGGGGGGATGGGCACGGTATACCTGGCCCGGGACTTCAAGCTCGGGCGCGTCGTAGCCCTGAAGGTCGTCTCGCCCGAGGCGGTGAGCGGCATCGGGGTGCAGCAGTTCCTCAAGGAGATTCGCTATACGGCCCGGCTGGAGCATCACCACATCCTCCCGCTGTACGACGCGGGCGAGGCCGCGGGCTATCCCTATTACGTCATGCCGTACGTGCGCGACGGGTCGCTGCGCGACCTGCTGGACCGCAAGCAGCGTCTCTCACTGGACGAGACCCTCGAGATCAGCCGCGGTGTGGCCGGCGCGCTCACCCACGCGCACCAGCAGCAGGTGCTCCATTGCGACGTCAAGCCGGCGAACGTCCTGCTCTCGGGGATGCACGCTTATGTGGCGGATTTCGGCATATCCCGGGCGATCCATCGCGAATCGCTCGAGTGGGGCAGGCCCGCGGGTCTCGACACGTCGGCCGGAACGCCGGCGTACGTGAGCCCCGAGCAGGCGAGTGGGGAGCAGCAACTCGACGGTCGCTCGGACGTGTACAGCCTCGCCTGCATGGTGTTCGAGATGCTCTCGGGCCGGAAGCCCTTCCAGGGGGAGACGACGATGGCGGTGGTCTCCCAGCGGTTCACTTCCGAGCCGCCGGATCTGCGAGAGCTCCTACCGGAAGTGCCGTCCCGCGTGTCGAAGGCGGTGCAGCGCGGTATGGCGATGGACATCGAGCGACGCCAGGACGACGCGGCGACGTTCGTCGAATCCGTCCAGCGGGGAGCCATGCATCGCGCTTCGGGTGTGCGGGAGACACTGGGCATTCTGTACACCCGGCTCGGGGCGCTGGTCCGGCGCGTGCTCCGTCGGCCGGAAGGAAACGGGGAGCTGGTTACCGGCGCGCAACGCCTGCGAAACAGAGGAAGACGCATGCTCGGATCGATCAGACAGGACCTCACCTTTGCCCTGCGCAGCTTTGCCCGTACCCCGGTGTTCGCGGCGGTGGTGATTCTCACGCTCGGCTTCGGGATCGCCGCGAACACGTTGGTGTTCAGCCTCATGAACCCATACTTCTTCCGGGCGCTCCCGTTCAGTGACGCCGAACAGCTAGTGCAGCTGGGGCACATCGATCAGGTGCGGGGGTGGGACGCCGTGCGGTTCTCGCTACCGCAGCTGCGGGATTACAGGGAGCGGAGCAGGGCGTTCCAGGACATGGCGGCGTACGCGTACACCTCCCGGAACCTCACGGGCCTGGATCAACCCGAGCGGATCCTCGCCGGCTTCCTCACGGCAAACATGTTCTCGGTGCTCGGGGCAGCGCCCGCCCTCGGCCGGACTTTCCTGCCCGATGAGGATGGTCCGGGAGCGCTCCCGGTGGCCGTGCTCGACCATGGGTTGTGGCAGCGGCGCTTCGGTGGCGATCCCGAGATCCTCGGCCGGAGCGTCACGCTCAACGGGGTCTCCCACACGGTCGTGGGGATCATGCCGCAGGACTTCGTGTTCCCGTTCGGCGGCATCGACGTGTGGCTGCCGCTGCGAGCCGACTCGGTGCGCATGGACCGGCATCGCATGAACTACCTGATCGTGGGGCGCCTGAATCCCGATTGGACCATCGACCGGGCGCGGGAGGAGCTTCAGGTGGTCCACGCGGGGTTGGGGGAGGTCTACCCCGAAGCGGACGGGCTCTTCCAGGGCATCAGCGTGAAGCCGATTCGGCGGGCGCTGAACTTCGCCTGGGAGATCCTCCAGATGACGTTCCTCCTGCTGCTGGTGGCTGTGGGCTTCGCGCTGGTCATCGCCTGCGTGAACGTCGCGAGCCTGATGCTCGCGCGGGCGACGGCGCGCACCGGCGAGGTGGCCGTGCGCACGGCGCTGGGGGCCGGGCGCAAGCGACTCGTGCGGCAGTTCCTCACCGAGGGAGCGCTGTTGGCCGTGGCGGGAGCGGTGCTCGGCCTCCTGCTCGCCCGGTGGGGCGCGGGGATGCTCTGGCCCGTCATCCCCGAGGACTGGTACCGGGTGGGCGATGCGACGATCGACGGCACCGTGCTGCTGTTCACGCTTGGTGTGACGGTGGTGACCGTCCTGTTGTTCGGGCTCGCGCCGGCCTTCGCCGCGACGCGTTCCGATTTGAGCACGGCGCTCAAGGAGGGGGGACGCGCCGGCTTCGGGATGCAGTCGGTACGGCTGCGCCGCGCGCTGGTGGTGTTCGAGGTGGCCTTGGCCGTGGTCATGATCAGTGGGGTGGGGCTCGCCGGACGCAGTCTCCTGGCGGTGCAGCGCATCGACTTGGGATTCCAGTCCGATTCGATCTTGGTGGCAGTGGCCTCGCCTCCGGCCCTGGATTATCCCGAGCGGGCGGACGTCGAGCGGTATTACGAGCTGGCCGTCACGGAGCTCGAGGCGGTGCCGGGTGTGCGGGCCGTAGGCGCGGCTGCGCATATCCCCCAGAACCACGAGGAGCCGCTCGACGTGTTCGCCCGCGCGGGGCAGGAACCTGCCAACCTGGAGGACTGGCCGGTTGGATTGTTCAACTCGGTGGCTCCGGGCTACTTCGAGGCCATGGGCATTCCGATCATGGAGGGTCGCGACTTCGGCACTACTGACGGGCCGAACGCCCCCCCCTGAGGTGGTGATCGTGAGCCAGCGCCTCGCCAGGGAGCAGTATTCCGGTGAGAGTGCCGTAGGCCAGACGCTGGCGATCGGCGATCCCCGCGACCGCACCACCGCGACCATCGTTGGCGTGGTCGGCGATGTGAAGTTCGAGGGACTCACCGGCGCCAGCGCAGAGCACTCCAGCACTGAGCATCCCCAGGTCTACCAGGCGCTGCGCCAGAGCGGCAACCGGCGCCGCTTCATGGTGCTACAGGGAGCGGGTGATCCGGCGTCACTCACGAACAGCGCGCGGCAGACGCTGCTGCGCGTCGACCGCAACCTGCCCGTGAGCATCTTCACGATGGAGTCGATCGTCGCACAGAATGCGCTCCCCTGGAGCATGAGCACGATTCTCCTGGGGGTGCTCGGCGCGGCGGCCCTGCTGCTGGCGAGTCTCGGCATCTACGGCGTTATGGCGTATTCCGTGGTGCAGCGCCGCAGGGAGATCGGCGTGCGCATGGCGATGGGCGCCTCGCAAGCCGTCATTCGCAAGACATTCATCCGTGAGGGACTCAGGCTGAGCGCGATCGGCATCGGTGTGGGTATCGTGCTCGCGCTGGTGGCGAGCAACCTGCTGCGGGCGGCGCTCTACGGGGTGGGGCGGTTCGATCCGGTCACGTTCGGTGGTGTGCTGGTGTTGTTCATCGGTGTGGCGGTGTTGGCGAGTCTGCTGCCGGCCATTCGGGCGAGCCGCGTCGAACCCATCACGGCGTTGCGGTACGAGTAGGCGGGGCCGGTGAAGTGCGTGACGGTGAACCCGTGAGGAGTTGAGCACCGTGGATATTCAACGAGCACCACGTCCCAAGCGAACGAAGTACTTGCCTGCGGGTCTGGGGCTCGCCGCGGTCGTGCTCGTGGCTCTCGGGCTCACGCAGATCAAGCCCGCGGCGCCCTCGGTGGAGCGCGCAGCGATCTGGACCGACACCGTGGCGCAGGGCGTGATGCTCATCCAGGTGCGCGGCACCGGCACGCTGGTGCCCGAGCAGATCCGCTGGATCCCGGCCGAGACGCAGGGCCGGGTGGAGCGCAAGCTCGTGCAGCCAGGTACCGAGGTCACCGCGAACACCATCCTGGTGGAACTGAGCAATCCGGACGTGCAGCTCGAGCTGCTCGAAGCCGAGCGCCAGCTCTCGGCGGCCGAGCAGCAACTGGTGACGCTGCGTCGCAACGTGCAGACGGAGTACCTCAACCAGGAGGGCCTGATCGCACAGGTGCGCTCCCAGTACCTGGAAGCGCAGCGGAACGCGGAGGCGCTGCGGGAGTTGGCCAACCGGGAGGAAGGGTTCATCTCGGAAGCGGAGCTCAAGACCGCACTCGAGAAGGAAGACGAGTTGGAGACGCGACTCGATTTGGAGCGACGGCGGTTGGCGGTGCTGGCGGAGGCTCAGGGGCCGCAACTGCAGGTGCAGCAAGAGCAGATCGCACGGCTCACGCGCATCGTGGCCTTCCAGCGGCGACGCATCGAGTCCATGCAGGTGCGGGCCGGGATCGACGGGGTGCTGCAGGAGATGAGCCTCGAGGAGGGCCAGTGGGTGATGAGCGGCCAAACCCTGGCTCGAGTAGTGGTGCCCGGTCGGCTCAAGGCCGAGATACAAATCCCACAGGTCCAGGCGCGGGATGTGGCGCTGGGGCAGCGGGCGCTCATCGACCTGCGGACCGATTCCGTCGTGGGGCAGGTGGTCCGCATCGACCCCGCGGCCCTCGAAGGCACCGTGGCGCTGGATGTGGCGCTATCCGGAGACCTGCCGCGCTCGGCGCGGCCGGGGCTCGCGGTCGAGGGGATCGTGGAGATCGAGCGGTTGGAAAATGTGAAGTACACGGGCCGGCCGGTGTTCGGACAGTCCTACGCGACGGTCGGCCTCTTCAAGTTGGTGGAGGATGGACGGTATGCGGAGCGCGTCACCGTGCGACTCGGCCGCACCTCGGTGAGCACCATCGAGGTCGTCGAAGGCCTGCAAGTCGGTGATGTCGTCATTCTCAGCGACATGTCACGATGGGATGCGTACGATCGCGTCCGGATCAAGGGATAGCGGAGGAACTCAGGATGGAGAGGAACAACGGAGCGTTGATCGAGCTCAGCGGGTTGAGGAAAGTGTTTCACACGGACGAGCTGGAAACGCACGCCCTTGCCGACATCGATCTGGAGATCGGCGAGGGCGAGTACGTGTCGGTCGCCGGGCCGTCGGGCTGCGGCAAGTCGACCCTGCTGTCCATTCTCGGTCTGTTGGACACGCCAACGGATGGATCCTATAGCCTGGCGGGGAATCCGGTGGCGCAGCTGTCCGGCACCGAACGCGCCTACATCCGGAATCAGCAAATCGGCTTCATCTTCCAGGCGTTCAACCTGATCGGTGAGCTCACGGTGTACGAGAACGTCGAGCTTCCGCTCACCTACGGTGACATGCCGTCGCGCGAGCGCAGGAAGCGCGTCGGCGAGGCGCTCGAGCGGGTCGGCATGTCCCACCGCATGAAGCACTACCCGGCCCAGCTCTCGGGCGGCCAGCAGCAGCGGGTGGCCGTCGCCCGTGCGGTGGCGGGCGACCCGGCGATACTCCTGGCGGACGAGCCCACCGGGAACCTCGACTCGACCAACGGTGAGGCCGTCATGGCCCTGCTGCGCGACCTGCACCGTGAGGGAGCCACGATCTGCATGGTGACGCACGATCCGCGGTACGCACTGCACGCGGACCGGGCGGTCCGGTTGTTCGACGGTCGCGTTGTGGAGGAGGGTGACGAGGAGGTCGCCCCGGAACGCGCGTTGAGTGACTTGGGAGTCACCTAGCGAGACTTCACTGCCGGATACTGACCTGCGAGGCCGCCGCTGGCGGCCTCGCGTCGTTTCCGCGCTTCATCCAAGACGACAGGGTCACTCCCAATTCGCCGTCCGTCGCTCTGACCACAACGCGGCCGGCCGATTGTCCTCCGGCGAGGACGACTGAGGACCCCGCGGCAGAATACCGTGCACCTAATCGTTCACTCTACAACGCGTTACGCGCCGGGCACCGGAGTGGTACCGAACTTGCCATTCCATGCACACAAGAGCGGATGTTCCGCGACGGGGCGCGATGCGGATCGGCTAAGGGGGGAACGATGCGGGAGGCGGCAGGAGTAGTCGGGGCGGTGGTGCTGCTCGTCACGCTGGCAGGGTGCAGCGACTGGACGGGGCCGCATGCGGATGTGGTGGGGAACGGGCGGCTCGCGACGCAGGCGCGCCCCGTCGCTGGATTCGACGGCGTCACACTCAGCGGCGCCGGCCGGTTGATCATCGAGCAAACCGGACGAGAGGCCCTCACGATCACCGCCGAGGACAACATTCTGCCGTTCCTGACGTCTGACGTACGGAGCGGCTGTCTGATCCTCGGTACCACTCCCGACGTGAGCCTCTCGCCCACGCGCGAGATCGTGTACCGGCTCGAGGTACGTGAGCTGTACGAGATCGTCATCTCGGGCGCGGGGGACATCGAGGTGGTGGGGCTCGACACCCCTGAGCTGCATGTCGTCATCAGCGGCGCGGCGAACGTCGTCGTGCAGGGAGTGGCCGACTGGCAGGACCTCGTCATCTCGGGGGCCGGCCACTACGTGGCCCGGGATCTGTTCAGCCTGATAGCGACGGTGACGGTCTCGGGCAGTGGCTCGGCGCTGGTCCGCGTGAGCGACCGGCTGGAAGCCACGGTGAGCGGCAGTGGGTTGGTGGAGTACATCGGCAGCCCCTGGGTGGATGCCGAGGTATCGGGTACCGGGGCGGTGCGCCGGATTGGGTGAGCGTAGCGGTGGGCGTGGAGGCCAGGATCATGAGACCACAGAGAGTGGATCGGGCGAACGGGCAGGCTGGGCGGCGGGGCCGGAAGCGGCGGTCAAAGGCACGGGACGCGGCAGCGCCGTCCCAGGGTGGGAACAAGCTCAAGCCCACGGTCTACATCACGGCCGTGCCCGCCCTCATGCTCCCGAGCGCCCGGGCGTCCTAGGTCCCCGACCGGTTCCGATTCCCGCGCGGCCTGTGTAGATTCGGCTGCGCGGGAATCATTGTTTCTGCCCAACCTGGACGGTGAGTGAGGAACGGTCTCTTCGAGAGACCGTCGGCACGCAGATGGCGCTACCCCTCCCCATCATTGAAGACTCCGCCCTGTCGCAGCGGGAGATTCACTCGCTGCAACGAGACATCCGCGAGCTCGCCGCGGAGCGCGGTGCGGTGATCCTGTCACACAACTATCAGCGTCCGGAGGTTCAGGACGTCGCCGACTTCGTGGGTGACTCGCTCGGGCTTTCCCGCCAGGCCGCGGCTGCCGACGGAAGTGTGATCGTGTTCTGCGGCGTCCACTTCATGGCGGAGACCGCGGCGATCCTGTCGCCCGAGAAGAAGGTGCTCCTGCCCGACCTCAGGGCGGGGTGCTCGCTGGCCGACACCATCACCGCCGAGGACGTGCGG
>JBDGYO010000338.1:0-3242 GCA_039584015.1 Gemmatimonadota bacterium
TGATCTCCAGCATGTCGCTGATCCACTGTGGGGAGAGCACGCCGGTGATGCTGGCGAGCTCGACCTGAGCCGCGATCTCCGCGTGCCGCGCGCGCACCAGCGAGGCGCTGGCCCGGCGCAGCTCCGCCTCGGCTCGCAGGTACTCGGTCTGCGTTCCGGCGCCTTCCTGCAAGGAGAGCTGCTCGATGCGCGCGACCTCGGCGAGGTGCTCGACGGCGGTGCCGACCGCCTCAACCTGCGCGCGCCACTCCAGCACGGCACCGATCGTGCGATCGACGGCCTCCTCGCCGTGCAGCTGCACGAGACGGTATTGCTCTCGAGCGAATTGGGCGCGGGCGGATGCGGTCGAGACGGCACGCGAACGAGCGCCGCCGGTGAACAGCGGATAGGAGAGCCGCAGCCCGACCAACCACTCACCCTGCACGTCGAATGAGGGGCTGGTGAACAGCAGATAGGACCCTGCCACGTCGAGCCGGGGCCACCACTCCGCCACGGCCTGCTTGCGGCCCGCATCCGCCGCGTCCGTCATGTTGCGCGCCTCGGCGAGCTGCGGGTTGCCGAACCCAAACTGCTCGAGCAAGAGTTGCCGCTCGGGTACGAGCGAAGTGTCGGCGAGGCGCACCTGGGAGAGCCGCTTTGCGCGGGTGGCCTCGGGTGCCACGCCGAGTAGGCGGGCGAGGCGGCGCTCAGCCGTGTCCAGCTCCGTCGCCGTTGCAACCCGCTCGGCCTCGGCCTGTGCGATGGCGGCGTCGACCCGCAGCAGCTGCACCCGGGCGGCGCGTCCCTCTGCCAGGAGGCGCTCGACCCGCTCCCGCTCGGCATCGAGCGCCTCGAGGCTCTGCACTTGCGCCTGCAGCGTGCCGTGCGCTGAGAGCACGTCGAGGTAGGCGCGTGTCACGTCGGCGATGAGCGCCATCTCACTGCCCTCGCGGCGCGCTACGGCCGCGCCCTCTTGCGCGCGTGCGTCGCTGATGCGGGCCGTGCGCGCGCCCCCCTCGAACAGGGTCCATCCGAGGTTGAGCGAGCCCTGTATCAATGTGCGGTCGAACTTGAACGCATCCTGGCTGAGCTCGTGGATCGGGAATACCAGCCACTGCTTCTGGTAGCGGAAGACGCTGCCCTCGACCCCGAGTTGCGGCCACCAGTGGGCGGTCTGCACTCCCGCGAGCGCGGCGGCCTCCGCTTCGCCCGCGCGGGCGGCGAGCACGGAGGGGTGGTAGCCGAGCGCGGTCTGAACCGCGTCGTCCAGGGTGAAGGCCCCGGGCTCGCCAGGTTGTTGGGCGAGGCCACTCGATGCGGCCGTCAGGAGCCACGCCACCAACACAACTGCTCGTCGTCTCATCATCATCATGCCGTCGTCATACCTGTTCGGGATGCGGGGCCAGCGCGGCCCGCACGAAGTCGAGCACGCTGTTCACCAGGGCGGCGCGCATGCGGGGGTCCTGCTGGTCGAAGCCGACAGCCTCCCGCAGGAGGCGGCGCACGAGAGTGAGCCAGATCGGTTGGGCCACGATGCTGAGGGCCATGAGCCGGGGGTCGCCCCGCCTGATCGACCCGTCCAGCTGGCCCAAGGCGATGATCCCGGCGAGCAGCTGCAAGTTGCCCTCCAGCACCCGTCGGGCGCCCTCGGGGAAGGGGGTGGACGAGGCGAGGTGCTGCACCATGAGCGCGGGCAGCGCCGGGTGCTCCTGCAGATACGCGAAGAAGGCCTCGACGACGTGCTCGATCCGCTCGGTTGGGGTGCCGGGGCGCTGCGCCACCTCGGCCAGGTGATCCCGGAACGGTTCAATCACCGACCCGAGCACGGCGCCGTACAGGTCCTGCTTGGAGCCGAAGTGGTAGGTCACGGCCCCCAGGTTGGCGTTGGCCTTCGTGGTGATGGCCCGGATCGAGGCACCGCGGTAGCCGTGAGTCGCAAATAGCTCGCGGCCGGCGGCGAGGAGGGCTTGCCGGGTATCTGATCTATCATTCATACGTTTGTATGATACGGCTTTGCCGCTCCAGCTGCAAGTGGAAGCCTGAGGGCGGAGCGGGGATCGGTGGGCGGGGGTGGGGAAGGTGGCGAGTGGGAGCTTCCTGCGACGGCGCGGACCGCCTACTACTGGGGTCGCCTCCTCCGGAGCCAGTTCTCAGGGTCAAGCGCGATCGGCTGGGTGCTCTCCGGGCCGGCGGCCTGGCGAATCTGGAAGCCGAGATGGGGGCCGTGCTCCGAGCCGGCCCCGCCCGACTGGCCGAGGACCTGGCCACCCTCCACCCAGTCGCCGGGGCTCACCTCGAAGCCCGAGAGCCGCAGGTAGAGGGTGTAGAACCCGCCGCCGTGTGAGAGCAGCACGGTGGGCCCGTAGGTCCCCATGAGGCCGGCGATCTCGACGGTGCCCCCGGCGACAGCGCGGACCGGTGTGCCGACCGGCGCCTCGATGCCAATGCCCTGGTATCGGATCCGCGTGTTGTCGGGGCCCTCGGCGACCCCGAACTCGTAGACCACATCCCCGTCCACCGGCCAGTCGAGACCCCCCAGATCGGCCTCGCCGATGGTGCCCTCGGCGGGCGGTCCTCCCCGCGCCAGTGCCCGGCGCCGTGCCGCCTCGAGCTCGGCGATCAGGTCGGTGACCCGCTCTTCGTCGCGGGCCAGCGAGTCCAGCCGGGTCGTCGTCGCTTGCTGGGAGGCCTCGGTATCGCGCAGCGCACGCTGCCGCCGCCGCTCCAGTGAAACGAAGCGCTGCAGCTCATCGCCGCGGTCACCACGCCGGGCCGACAGCTCGGTGTGGAGGCTGATCAGGTGTTCGCGCTGCTCGGACACGCGATCCCGCAGCTCCTCCACCTGACCTACCAGGGCCCGGTCCTGGCGGGACACCAGGTAGAGGTACTTGTAGCGGCTCATCAGATCCCCGAAACTCTCCGCCGCCAACAGCACCTCGAAGATCCAGAGCGTGCCGCGCTTGTAGATCTCTACGAGCCGCGTGTCGAGCACGGCCCGCCGCTCCGCCAGCGCATCCTGCGAGAGCATCACGTCCAGCGTTACCGTGTCGAGCTGCGCGTTCATGCCCGCGATCTGCCGGTCGAGCTCGTTCACGATGCGCGAGGTGACACCCTTCTGCTGCTCGATGTTCTGCAGCTCGCCGGTGATGGAGTGCACGCGCGTGCGCAGTCGCGCCAGCTCGCTCTCCAGTTGCTCCCGCTCCTGCTTGATGCCCTCGAGCCGGTCCCGGTTATCGCGGATCTGTTGGTTGATGTTGGGCCGC
>JBDGYO010000339.1:0-3240 GCA_039584015.1 Gemmatimonadota bacterium
CTGTTGCTTGGCCTCGGCCAGCACGCTCCCCGACAACCCTTCGGTGGCCAGGGTCTTCAGCTCATCGAGAATCACCTCGACGGCCTGCTCGGCCGTCGATGGATGAGTACCCACATAGACACCGGTCAGGCCAGCCTCGTGATAGAAAGACTGGTACGTAGACACGGCGTACGCCAACCCCAGCTCCTCGCGCACCCGCTGGAACAGCCGGCTCGACATGCCGCCGCCCAGGACCGTGTTCAGCAGCAGCAGCGGCTCCCGCCGCTCGTCGCGGTGGGGAAACGTATCGGTTCCCACCACGATGTGCGTCTGTACGCTGTCGCGCTGTACCCGCTTGGTGGTCCGCTGTCCATGGGGAACCGGAGTCACCGTCGGCGGCTCGGGACCCGCCTCATAGGTGAACCACCCACACTTCGCCACGAGCTTGAGCAGGAGGTCGTGGTTGAGATTCCCGGCGGCGGTGATGACCACGTGCCGGGGGTGATACGCGCGGCCATGCAGCGCCCGCAGGTCCGTCGCGCTGAGCTGCGAGATGGTGTCGCGCGTACCGAGAATGGAGTACCCGTAGGGATGCTCGGGCCACAGGGTCCGGGAGTGCAGCTCGAAGACCAGGTCGTCGGGCGTGTCCTCCACGGTGCTGATCTCCTCCAGCACCACCTTGCGCTCGAGCTCCAGGTCGTCGGCGCGCAGCACGGGGTTGCGCACCAGGTCGGTGAGCACGTCCAGCGCTCTCGGCAGGTCCTCGTCGAGGACCCGTGCCTGATAGGAGGTGTGCTCGCGGGAGGTGAAGGCATCGAGGGCGCCGCCGCGAACTTCCAACTCGAGTGCAATGTCGCGTGCGCTGCGCCGCTCGGTCCCCTTGAAGACCATATGCTCGAGGAGGTGGGAGACACCCATCTTCCCCACCTCCTCGTGCACCGACGCCGTCCTGACCCAGATGCCGATCGCCACGGACCGAACACCCGGAAGCACCTCCGAGAGCACCGTGACGCCATTCTCGGCGTCGGTGCGATACAGCCGGTCGTCGAGCTTGACGGTCTGCATGGCGCCGGTCAGCGCTTCCTTGCAGGCCTCTTCTCTTCCCGGCTCTCCCCGTCCGCGGACGGCTCTTTCTTCAACAGCGCCTTGCGGGACAACCGCATCTTCCCGCGATCGTCGATCTCGAGCAGCTTGACCTGCACACGGTCGCCCTTTTTGACGACGTCTTCCGTCTTGTTCGTGCGTGCGTGCTGCAGCTCGGAGATGTGCAGCAGACCCTCCTTGCCCGGCAGGATCTCGACGAACGCGCCAAAGGCGGTGGTGCTCTTGACCGTGCCCTCGTACACGGCTCCCACTTCCGCCTCCTTGACGATCGCCTCGATCATGGCCCGGGCGCGCTCGCCGGCGGCGCCGTCGATTGATGATACGGTGACCAAACCGGAGTCATCCACGTTCAGCTCGGCCCCGGTCTCATCCTGAATGCCGCGGATGATCTTCCCCTTGGGGCCAATGATGTCGCCGATCTTCTCCGGATCGATCTGAATCGTGATGATACGCGGGGCGTACTTGGACAGGGTCGTGCGTGGGTCGGCCAGCGTCTGCGCCATGACGTCCAGGATGTGGAGCCGCGCCACGCGAGCCTGCTCGAGCGCCTGGGCAATGATATCGAGACTCAGACCCTGGACCTTGATGTCCATCTGCACCGCGGTCACCCCGTCCCGGGTGCCGGCGATCTTGAAGTCCATGTCGCCCAGGTGATCCTCGGTGCCGAGGATGTCGGTGAGGACGGCGACCTTGTCACCCTCGGTGATGAGGCCCATCGCCACACCGGCGCACGGCGCCTTCATCGGCACCCCTGCATCCATCAATGCCAGCGAGCCGCCGCACACAGTGGCCATGGACGAGGACCCGTTCGACTCGAGAATGTCCGACACCAGCCTGATCGTGTAGGGGAACTCGTCGTACGGCGGCAGCAGCGCCTGCAGCGCCCGCTCGGCCAGGTGGCCGTGGCCGATCTCCCGTCGCGACACGCCCCGCACCGGCCGCACCTCACCCACCGAGAATGACGGGAAGTTGTAGTGCAGCATGAAGCTCTTGGTGGTCTCCTGCGCCAGGTCGATGTTGTCGATGCGCTGTTCGTCGGAGACCGTGCCCAGCGTGGTGCTCACCAGGCCCTGCGTCTGGCCGCGCGTGAACAGCGCGGATCCGTGGGCTCGCGGGAGCAGGCCCACGTCGCAGCTGATGGGCCGGACGGTGTCGAGGTCGCGCCCGTCGATCCGCTCGCCCTGCTCCAGCACCTGCTGCCGCATCGTGGAGGCCTCGAGCACGTCCAGTACCTTCCGGATGTCCTGACCGCTCTCGGGGAACTCCTCCGCCAGCATCTCGCCAATGTCCTGCCGCACCGTGGCGAGCGCCTGAATGCGCTCTGTCTTCTCGGACAGGCCGAGGGCTTCTTCGAGGCGTCCCTCGGCGAGCTCCTGCACCCGGCTCACGACCTCGGGGAGCGGCTCGGTCTTGATCCACTCCAGCTTGGGCGCGCCCAGCTTCGCCACGATTTCCTCTTGCATGGCCACCTGCTCGGCAATGCCCTGCTGCCCGAACGCCAGCGCGTCGGCGATGTCCCGCTCGCCGATCTCGAGGGCCCCGCCCTCCACCATCGCGATGGAGTCGGCGTGTCCGGAGAGCACCAGGTCCAGGTCGCTGAACTCGAGCTGCTGGAAGGTCGGGTTCACCACCCATTCACCCTCCACGCGCCCCACCCGGACCCCTGCCACGGGACCGTTCCACGGCACTCTGGAGAGGGACAACGCCAATGACGCTGCCGTGATGCCCAGGACGTCCGCGTCGTTCTCCTGATCGGCGGAGAGGACGTAGACGAACACCTGGACCTCGTTCTTGAAACCCTTGGGGAAGAGGGGGCGCAGGGAGCGATCGATCAGGCGCGCCGCGAGGATCTCCTCTTCGGTCGGTCGGCCCTCACGCTTGAAGAAACCGCCGGGGATCTTGCCGGCGGCGTAACTCTTCTCGCGGTACTCGACGGTGAGGGGGAAAAACGGCAGAGAGGATTCGGAGTCGGAGACCGTTATGGCCGCCAGTACCATCGTCTCGCCAAATTGCACGACGGCGCTTCCCGCCGCCTGCTTCGCCAGTCGCCCGGTCTCCATTCGAAACGTCCGACCGGAGAAAGGCCGTTCTACATGCAGCACTGTGCTATTCCTTGTTGAGCAGCTGAGAATGCGTAAAGGCGCCCGAGGTGCTCAT
>JBDGYO010000340.1:0-6390 GCA_039584015.1 Gemmatimonadota bacterium
CTGAGCATAGATTTGCGCCACCCCGAGATACGGGCGGTCCTCCGCAGGCATGCTCTCCAGTGGAAAGCGTTCGAGCGCGGCAGCCACCTTGCGCAGCGCTCCCGCGGAGTCGCCTCTGAACCAGGCATCGGACCCGGCCGAGACCAGCGTGCTCTGGAGAGCCGCACCGTGCTGCCCGGCGCGCTCGAGGGTGGTCGTCTGCTCGACACTGACCGCTTCGGCCGCCGCGAGCCGCCCGCGAACGGTCTCGATCGCCACCAGACCCCAGCCCAGCTGCTGGGCCGCAACAGGGCTGCCCTTCATGCTCTCCCACGCCGGACGGAGCGTTTGCTCGGCCGCGTCGTAGTCCCGTCGCCCTGTGGCCAGGGCGATACGCACGAACAGTCCGGCCGGGTGGCCGGGCCAACGCTGCTCGAACTCCGCCATCACCGACTCCGCCTCGGCCCAGCGACCCTGCGCCATCATCGCTGCCATGAGGTTCACGTAGTTCTGATAGATCGCCCCCGTGGCGATCGAGCGCCGCAGCAGTGCCTCGGCCTCCGCGAACTCCCGCCGACCCTGCAGCTGTATCGCCAGATTGTTGAGCGCCGTATCGTCGTCGGGGTCGATCTCGAGCACCGACCGATAGGCGTCGATGGTGCGATCCCGGTCGATCTCGACCTCCGAGAAGTAGTACGCCGTCGCTAGGTGGCGCTCAAGCGGCGGGAGTCGGTCGCGATACTGGTAGGCGCGAGTGGCGGCAGCGTCGATGCGGGACTCCGCCGCGCTGGCGTTGCTGAGCAGCACAGCCAGCTTGCGGTACGCCATGGCGAAGCTCGTATCGATCGTGATTGCCTCTTCCAGCAGGCGTAGGCCACGCTCACTATCGCCCTCGTCGTCGGCCTGCTCGGCCCGGGTGTACAGCCGCAGCGCCTCGAGCGACGAGGTCGTCACCTGCTCCAAGGGCTGGCTGGCACGGATCGTTCTGAGGGACTCCCCGATCCGCTCTCTGAGCTTGGCCGAGAGCCGGTCCACGGCGCCGATCAGCTCGGCATCGCTCGCCGCCGTCTCGCGCAGCGCTACCAGTTCGGCCCCGTCGCCGCTCGAGATCAGGCGGGCAGAAACGACGTAGCTGCTTCCGAGTGTGCCCACGTCTCCCGCCACGATCGCCTTCACACCCTCCCGCTCGGCGATCTCCTGGGCCAGCGGCAGGTCGACAAGCGAGCCCCGTTCACGGTTCATACGATCGAGCGCCTCACCCACCGACTGGGCGTCCATCAGCTCCACGATCGGGGACTGCGCCAGGTCGATGCGCAGCGCCTGGGTGACCGAGGCCGCCAGGGTGGAGTCGCCGGTGCGATCCTCGAAGTCGGCGAGAATGACGGTCTCGCCTTCGTCGATCACGCCGGCCGCGACCAGGGTCCCCACGGGCCCGATACCCATGAGCCGCATAGCGGTATAGCCGGCCGCAACCACGGCGAGGGCCGCGAACGCGAGCCCGCCGCCGATGATGGCGCGGCGCCACGTGAAGAACCGTTGCATCCCTCCCGCAGGTGTCGCGATCTGGAGGCCCGTAGTGCGCGCAAGCGCCCGCTGCCGCTCGTGATGGCCCGTGAGCAGCACGATGGGCAGACCCGCCGCAAGAAGAGCGACTGCACCACCGACCACCCAGTACGGCAGGCCGAGCTGCTGCACGATGAAATACACGACGGCCAGCGCCCCGATCGACGCGAGGCCGAACAGCCCGGCCACACGTGCCGGATGCGCCCGCTGCACAGCGATCGCGGCGCTGGTCATCGCCGCCGGTTGCGTGCCGGTGGGCGTCATCCCACCGCTGGGTGTGGCAAACGCGTCGAGTTGTGGCACCAACTCGGCCGCACTCTGCCACCGGTCGGCCGCCTTCTTCTCGAGACAGCGCATCACCAGCGCGTTGAGGCCCTCGGACACCACGCTGCGGTGCCGGGTTACCGGCTCCGGCGTCTCGGTCACGTGCATCGCCATGACTGCCTGCGGCGTCGCGCCGGTGAACGGCGGTCGGCCACTCAGCATCTCGTAGGCCAGCGCCCCCACGGCGTAGATGTCGGCGCGGTGGTCGGTGTGCGGATCGGCCGCCGCCTGCTCGGGAGCCATGTAGGCGGGCGTCCCCAAAGCCACGCCCAACGACGTGAGGGAGCTCGAGCCGCTCGACGCCGACACCGCCTTGGCCACGCCGAAGTCGGTGACGACGGCGTGACCCTCGGACAGCAGCACGTTGTCGGGCTTGATGTCGCGGTGCACCACACCGTTGCGGTGCGCGTAGGCCAACGCGTCGACCACCTCGCGTAGGATCCGGATCGCCTCGCCTACCGGCAATTCTCCCTCGCGCGCCAGCTTGACGCGCAGCGACTCACCCTCGATGTAGGGCATCACGTAGAACAGCAGATCGCCGTCCGCCCTGGCCGTGAGCAGCGGGACGACGTGGGGGTGCTGCAGCTTGGCGGCGAGCTGGATCTCGCGCTCGAACCGCTCCACGTTGACCCCCGCCCCCATCTCGGGCGGGAGCACCTTGATGACCACCTTGCGACCCAGCCGGGTCCAGAAACACGCGGCTCATCCCACCACCACCCAGCTCCCGCTCGATGCGGTAGGTGTCGCCCACGGCGTCCTGGAGACGCTGTAGCAGCTCGTCGGCCATCGACTACCTCTCCCCTACCAGCCGCGCCATGCGCTGCCGCACGTCCTGTACGATGGGCTGCAGCTCCGGATCGGCATCCTGCCACAGCTCCACGAACTGGTTGTAGTACTCGAGCGCCTTTTCAGTATTGCCCTTTGCTTCGTACAGCTCGCCCGCGCGGCGGTAGGAGGTGGGAAGCTCGGTGGCATCAATGAACGACCAGCGGACCGTCAAGGCGGCGTAGCGCTCCCAATAGGCAAGCGCCGAGTCGGGTTCGCCGGCCCGCTCGAACGCCCGCGCCATGGAAGAGAACTCGCACGGAATGCACGCGTCGCCTTGGAACCCCCGTCGCAGCTCGGCGAGGCCGGTCTCCCAGTCACCACCCGCCGCACCTGCATACCCCAATGCGCGGTGGTACTGACGCTCGAAGCTCCGACCCATGCGCTCCAACCCGGAGGCCCCCATCGCCTGTGCGGTGGCGCGGGCAAGTGCCGCATCGCCGGCCAAGGAGTAATACATCGTGAGGAAGTCGTAGGGTCGGTCGAGCAGCGGCAGGGAATCGAGCGGGTACCGCTCCAGGGCGCCCCGCACGAGGCGCCGAGCGCCGTCCGGGTCACCCGCTGCGAGCATCTGATGGAGGCCCGCCTCGATGCTGTTGGCGACGTACTGCCCCGGGAGCCCCCGCTGCTCCGTGACCGCCAGTACTTCACCCCAATGCCGGCCGGCCTCCGCCATGCGGCCCTGCACAGTCGCCAACCGGGCCCGCTGAATGCCCACCCAAGTCCGCCAGAACAGGCTCCCGCCCCGCTCCTGGGCCAGGTTCGAGACGTGCCGCGCTGCCGCTTCATAGTCGCGCCGGCCGAACTCCACATAGTACCCGAACTCGTGCACCTGTGGTGTACCCGGAAACCGTGCGGCGACCAGTGCGAGTAGCGCCGTGGCGGAGTCGCGCTCGCCCAGCATGTTGTGCGTACCGGCCACGTTGGTGTAGTAAATCACCCTGCTGGAGTCCAGGGCGAGCGCCTGCTGGTAGAACTCCAACGCTCGACGGTGGTCGCGCAGCAGGAAGTACATGACTCCCGTGTTGTTCAGCGCCACGACGTCGTTGGGGTAGGTCTCGAGCAGCGTGCGGTAGCCTGCGATGGCCTTCTCGAGCTCGCCGGTGACCCGGCTATGATACATGCCGGTCGCATAGGCACGCTCCCGGTCGGTGAGCCGGTCGCGATACTCGTACGCCTTGGTCAGGGCCTCCACCGCCCGGTCCTGTTGCTCGAAGTTGTTCCCCAGCACCGTCCCCAGCTTGCGCCACGCCATAGCGAACGTCGAATCCTCGCCGATGGCCGCCGCGAACAACTCCACGGCGCGGTCGTCGTCGCCCGCGTTCTCGGCGTTGAGCCCCTGCGTGTACAGCGTGAGCGCATCCAACGACGCGGTCGTGACCTGCTCCAGGGGGTGCTTGCGGCGGATCGTGCGCAGGGACTCGCCGATGCGCTCCCGCAGCTTGGCCGACAGCTCGTCCACCGCGGCAATGATCTCGTCGGCGCTTCGGGCACTTACCTGCTGCGCGGTCAGGAGCTCGCCGTCGACCGAAACCACCCGTGCCGAGATCGCGTAGCCGCTCCCCACCGAGACGATGTCGCCTGCGACGACGGCCTTGTGCCCCTCCCGCACCGCGATCTCCAGGGCGAGAGGCTCGTCGATCCGCACGCTCGGGTCCAGCTCCATGCGGGTCAGGATGGGCGCGAGTCGATTCGCCTCCATCATGTTCAGCACGGGCGACTGCGCCATGCCGACCCGAAAGAGCTCCGTGACCGTGGGACCCATGGTCGAGTCCGCGGTGCGGTTGTCGAACTCGGCCAGGATGAGCCGCTCCCGCTCGCCGATCGCCCCGGTCGCCATCAGGGTGCCCACCGGACCGACGCCCATCACGCGCATCGTTGTGTAGGTCCCCGCTACGAGGGTGAGTCCCGCGAAGGCCAGACCGCCGCCCAGGATGGCCCAGCGCCAGGTGAACAACCGTTGCACGCCCCCCGGCGGGGTCGCTGCCATCATGCCGGTCGTTTGAGCGACGGCGCGCTGCCGCTCGTGGTGCCCCGTGAGCAGCATGATCGGAAGCCCGATCGCCAGCAGCGCGGCCGCGCCGTACACCACCCAGTAGGGCAGCCCCAGCTGCAGCACCAGGAGGTAGACGATCGCCAGCGCGCCGATCGAGGCGAGGGTGAACAGACCGGCCACGCGCCACGGGTTGGTCTGCCGCTGGATCGTCTCAAGCGCCACGGCCGGCACCGGTTGGGTGCCGGTGGGAGTCATCCCCCCGCTGGGCGTCACCATGGCGTCCAGGTGGGGGAGCATCTCGTCGGCCCCCTGCCAGCGGTCGGCCGGCAGCTTCTCCAGGCAGCGCATCACCAGCTCGTTGAGCGCAGCGGGAACAGTGGCGCGGCGGCTCGTGGTGGGGTCCGGAGCGTCGGTCACGTGCGCGGCCAGGATCGCCTGCGGGTTGGGCCCGGCAAACGGTGGCTGGCCACACAACATCTCGTACGCCATCGCCCCTACCGCGTAGATGTCGGCGCGGTGGTCCACGTGGGGATTCGCCGCCGCCTGCTCCGGCGACATGTAGGCCGGTGTGCCCAGCGCGACGCCCAGCGACGTCAGGGACGACTCGCCGGTGGAGGCGCTCACCGCCTTGGCCACGCCGAAGTCGGTGACGACGGCGTGCCGGCCGGAGAGCAGCACGTTGTCGGGCTTGATGTCGCGGTGCACCACGCCCTGCTGGTGCGCGTAGGCCAGGGCGTCCAGCACCTCCTTCAGGATCGCCACCGCCTCGCGCACCGGGAGCTCTCCCTCGCGGGCCAGCTTGGCCCGCAGGGACTCGCCCTCGATGTACGGCATCACGTAGTAGAGGAGATCGTCGTGCGAGCCCGCCGTCAGCAGCGGGACGACGTGCGGGTGCTGCAGCTTGGCGGCGAGCTGGATCTCGCGCTCGAACCGCTCCACGTTGACCCCCGCCCCCATCTCGGGCGGGAGCACCTTGATCCGAGCTCGCGCTCAATACGGTAGGTGTCACCAACAGCGGCTTGTAAGCGGTCCGGGAGGGCGCTCAAGCTAAGGAAGTCCTTTGATCGGGATCGACTCACAAAACTAGGGGGATTGTCCCTCCCAGGCCAGAGAGCGCGCCGTTCCATGACCAGGGCAACTATCTTTGTCTCACCATGGAACCCCTTGTGAACCTGATCCAGTCCCTGGGCTCTGTGCCCGTTGCGCTGACCTTCCTGCTCTCGGTCATCGCGTCGGCCCACGTGGTGCTCTACAAGCGCGACTCGCGCGCCGCCGTAGCGTGGGTGGGCCTCATCTGGCTCGCACCCATTGCGGGCTCGGTGCTCTACGTGCTGTTGGGGATCAACCGCATCCGGCGCCAGGCGGTCACGCAGCGCACCGCACGGAGGGTTATCACCGGTGAGACGGCGCTTCCGCCCGTGGCACCTCGGCCCGAGCTGCTGCCGCCCGAGGTGCAGCACCTGCACCCGCTTGCCGAGCTGGTCGACCGGATCTCGTCACGGCGCATCAAGCCGGGCAACGCGATCACGCCCCTGGTGAACGGGGACGAGGCCTATCCCGAGATGCTGGCCGCCATCGAGAACGCCGAGCTCACGGTGGCGCTCAGCACGTACATCTTCGACAACGACGAGGTGGGCCGGCAATTCCAGGAGGCGCTGGAGCGGGCGGTGAAGCGCGGTGTAGAGGTGCGGGTCCTCGTCGAC
>JBDGYO010000042.1:0-13120 GCA_039584015.1 Gemmatimonadota bacterium
AACCACTTGACGGTTCCGGTGGTACGCATGCCGTACTCCTTGTTGTGTTGTGTTGATGTTCGTCGGAGTCCGGTTTCCCGTACCTACCGATCGCGCATCAGCTAACCGCGGTCAATTGCCCCCGCGTTGGGCTGCCGGTGAGGGCCGTCCCAGGACTGCCCCTTCCCGGCGCGGATGCCAACAAAAAAGGAGATCCGCGGCTTGCCAGATCCCCCTTCTCAGTGTTCTCCGGTGCCTCGCGTGCCAAACCGGGCACGCCTGTCGCTGGCAACAAAATAGCCCTCTCCAGAGAATTAGGGAAGTACCAGCCTGGAATGGCCCGGATCTGGATCAGCGGCCTGGTTTTCGGCGACGGGCCTCACCGGTCGCCCTCACGTTGTCGCTTTCCTAGCTCAACACCCGGCCCAGGTATGCCAAGAGCCGTTCCCACGCGTTCTGCGCGGGCGCCTCGCGTAGCTCCCGGTCCCCGTCCACCCGCAGCCAGAAGCCATGGTTCACGGCGTCGTAGACGTGGATGTCGTTGTCGATGCCGATAGAGTCGAGCGCCGCGGCGAATCGCTCTACCTGCTCCGGCGGAATCCCCCGGTCCATCTCGGCGAAGGTGCCGTACACCGGATGATCGAGCCTGGCGAGCTCCGCCGGGTCTTCGACCAACGACCCGTAGAAGATGGCGGTGCCTTCGTGATGCTCGCCGCCCAAGGCGTAGCTCAGCGCGATGCCACCGCCGAAACACCAACCCATGACGGCCACCTTCCCGGTCACGTCGCCGCGCTCACGCAGGAAGCGCTGCGCCGCGTCGAGGTTGGCGATCACCGCGTCCATGTCGCCCCGTGCCTCTCGCACCAGCGCCATGTTCTCGTCGCGGTTCGCGCCGGTGCGTCCCGCATACAGATCGGCGGCGAGAGCCACGTACCCTTGCTCGGCGAACGCGTCCGCGACCTGGCGCACGCGGTCCGTCAATC
The DNA here is from genome assembly GCA_039584015.1 of Gemmatimonadota bacterium. Taxonomy (GTDB): domain Bacteria; phylum Gemmatimonadota; class Gemmatimonadetes; order Gemmatimonadales; family GWC2-71-9; genus WVYX01. Next base: position 963 of record JBDGYO010000042.1, read on the forward strand.
CGTTCCACTCGTGAATCAGGATCAGCGCGGGGAACGGCCCCTCACCCTGGGGCACGGCCAGGTAGCCGGTCGTCACCGCGTCGCCCGGCACGTACGTCACCGCGTCTCCCTGTGGCGGCGGCGCCTCGCCCAGGATGGCGGCGGGGATGGAAGTGGTGACCGCTTGCTCAGCCTGTTGGGCCGCTTCACTCGTGCAGGCGGTCACCAGCACGACCGAGGCGAGCAGCAGCGCAGTGAGTCGTCGGGCCATCGAGTCCCCCTGTGAGACGGCGATTTGGTGTGGGTGCCAAAGGGGATCAAGATACTCGGATTCGGGTGGCTCGCTACCCAACGGCGTCGGCCGCCTAGCTCCACCCCTTCTACCCAGCCGTCCGGCGCGGTATTCTCCTCCCGGCGCCGAACCCCGGCGCTGCAACTCAACACGCACTTCCAGGCTCACTCGAGGTCCCAGACGATGCACCCACGTCTCTCGTTCGCATTGATCGCCGCTGCCCTCTCTGCCGCGGCTTGCACTCCCGACCCGGCGCAGCACATCACCGCCGAAGGCATCCTCGCCGATGTCGAGGTCCTGTCGGCCGACAGCATGGAGGGCCGCGCGCCCGCCACGCCCGGTGAGGCTCGGGCCGTGGCGTACATCGCGCAGCGCTTCGGGCAGGTCGGTCTCGAGCCGGTGGGCGAGAGCTTCATGCTCCCGATCGAGCTGGTCGGGATGCGCAAGGACGCCGAGCACTCGTCGATCACGATTCGCAGGGGGCGGCGCTCCCTACCGCTGCAGCAGGACCAGAACTTCACCTTCTGGTCCACCGCTGAGAAGGAGACCGTCAATCTCCGCAACGTGCCGATCGTGTTCGTCGGATACGGGGTCGAGGCGCCGGAGCACGACTGGGACGACTTCAAGGGCCAGGACATGCGGGGCAAGGTGCTGCTCTTTCTGAACAGCGACCCGCCGGTCCAGGAGAACGGCGAGGAGCTGTTCGGCGGCCCGGCACGCACCTACTACGGTCGCTGGACATACAAGTACGAGCAGGCCCAGAAGCACGGCGCCGCCGGTGCCATCGTAATCCACACGACCGAGTCGGCGAGCTACGGGTTCAGCGTGATCGGCAATACCGGCTCACGCCGCATCTGGCAGCGCACCTACCAGCTCGACATGCTCGGCTGGATTGACTCGACCCTTTCGGAGAGCATCGCCTCCTCGATGGGCACCGATCTCGCCGGACTGTTCGCCATGGCTGAGCAGCGCGACTTCCGGCCGCGGGACACGGGGTACCGCGTGACCGCGCGCATCCAAACCGCCGTCGAGCGGGTCGAGGCCATCAACGTCGCGGGCGTGCTGCGCGGCAGTGATCCGGCGCTGGCGGATCAGTACATCGTCTTCACCGCACACCACGACCACCTCGGCGTGAACCCCAACGTCGAGGGCGACGACAAGATCTTCAACGGCGCGCAGGACAACGCGCTAGGCACCGCGGCGATCATCGCTGCCGCCGAGGCGTTTGCGGCTACCAGCCCGCGGCGCTCGATCATGTTCGTGGCGGTGACCGCGGAGGAGGGCGGGCTGCTCGGCAGCAGCGCGTTCGTCGCGAACCCGCCGATTCCGCGCAACCAGATCGTCGCCAACTTCAACGTGGACTCGCCACAGTCCCTCGGCGTCACCAACGACGCCGCCGCGATCGGGATCGACATGAGCAGCCTGGGCACGGTGTTCGCGACCGTGGCCGAGGAGAATGGCCTGCGGCCGGCGGGCGACCCCAACCCGAACGCAGGGAGCTTCTACCGCTCCGACCAGGTCAGCTTCGCCAAAGCCGGCATCCCCGCACTCTACCTGCAACGGGGCACCGACTTCATCGAGCCGTTGGGCTTCGATCCCGATTCTTTCCGGCTGGCTCACTACCACCAGGTGAGCGACGAGATCCCCCCGCAGTGGAACCTCGAGGGCACCGCGCGCGACGTGCGCATCCTGTTTGAGGCGGCGCTACGCGTAGCGAATGCCGACGAGCAGCCGCGCTGGGTGCCGGGGAACGAGTTCGAGGAAGAGTGGAAGGAGCTGTACGGGATGGAGCCGTAGGGTGCGCGACGGCCACCCACCACCCCATATAATGAAAGGCGGCTCTTCGGAGCCGCCTTTTCCATCGGACAGCAACAGGGTGTCGGCTTCGGACGTCGCTGGCCGCTATGGCTCCTCCGCCACCGTCCCCAAGCGCTGCTCCACGACCGGCCGCACGCTGGTCAACCCTCCCAGCTCCGCGAGCCTGAGCGCCTCGGCGGGATCGATGTCTCTGTACTCTGCGAGCCACGCGCCCCACAGCCCGGCGACGCGATTTCCCGAGCCGCAGTGCAGCAGCATGCGACCTTCGCCGCTCTCCATTGCCTCAGCGAACGCGGCGACCTGCTCGTCGCTGATCGCCTCCACCGGGCCGGGCATCGGGATGTTCACGAACGTCATGCCGAGCGCTTCGACCGCCGCTGCCTCGTCCCAGTCGATCTCGTCCGGCGCGCGCGTGGAGACGATGGTCTCGTACCCTTGTGCGGCGAGATACTCGAGCACCTGCTGCGAGGGCTGACTGCCGATTACCACGTTTCCGACCTCGGCACAATTGCTCAGGCCCTCGATCGTGCACGGCGTCGGGTCTGCTACGACGGTCTCGCTCGCCCGCTCCGCGCAGGCGAGCAGCGCGCCAAGGGCCAGCAGTACTTGTATTCGCGTGAGCATCGGAACTCCGGCTTGCATGAGGAAGGTGATGCCAACTTCAAGCAAGATCGCGCGTGCGCACGGGTGGTGTCCAGACAGCGCGCCCCTTTCTAGCGCTCCTACACCCCCGCGGCGTGCCTCGCCCGCCGCCGCCGCCGCAAGAACCACCACACGAGCCACATGATCGCCGCGAGCAACAACACGCTCGCCACCAGCATCGCGACCCCCAGCTTCGCCATGACCGGCATGCCCCGCTCCACCTCGAAGCTCATGGGGTGATACGTGTACAGCGTGCTGTCCGCCTCCCCGCTGTCGAAGAAAGTCACCAGGAGATGGCGCGTCGCATCCAGCTGCAAGGTCCAGATGTCGCCCGTGTGTCCGAACTCCGAGAGCAGTACCTGTCGGCCGTTCGATAAGTGGGGCAGCAACTCATCCCTGGCGAACCGCGCCGGGGTGGAGAAGTCGATGTTCCCGCTGATCAGCAGCATGGGCACGTCTGACGGCTGGACCGAACGATACTCCTCCGGGATGACCTTGGCTGGCCACCCCTTCGCCCCGACCCATCCCATCAGCGATGTCGGCGAGCCGATGATCGACCCGGGTGGATTCATCTCGGCGATGAAGTCGAGGTTCGGGTCGTACAGGTAGTCCGAGCCTGTGACCTTGGCCGTGGCCTCACCCCACACCATCCCACCGGCCATCATGAAGTCCGCGGCCAGCGACATCATGGCGAGTCCGCTCGCATCCCCCTCGGCGGCCGCGAGCCAGGCATCGAACACCATGGGCGCGCTGGTCGTGTGGTACAGCATCCCGAAGGTCGCGGCCAGCACGTTGCCCCGCTTGATGGGGAAGACCAGCCAGCGCGTGGGCATGTCGAGTGCGACGCGGCGCATCGCTCCGGCCAGGTCGTCCGTGCGGGCCGCGCACCCGGCATCCTGCGCGCAGAGCCCCGAGTAGTACCGCAGCTGGTCGTCGATCACGTCCGGATACCAGACAAAGTGCCCGGGTGGGTTGACGGCAATCATGGCCGAGCGGAACACGCTCTCCGGATAGCGCCATGCGTGGATCTGGGCCAGGCGGGTGCCGTAGCTCTGGCTCAGCAGATGGACCCGCTCGTACCCCAGCGCGACGCGCGCCTCCTCCATGTCATCCACCACGTCGATCAGCGTGTAGCCGTCGGTGTCCACCCCCTTCGCGTGCAGCCGCTCGGCACAGGCAGCGTTGGCCGCGGCGAACGCTTCCAACGTGGCCATACCCAGGACATCGTCCGGTGGGCTCTTGAGGACAGCCTCGAACTCCGGGCAATCCAGCACCGTCGATCCGTCCACGCCGCGGTAGCCCACCATCACCACGTCGTGGTTCTCGATGAGGCCGAGCACCCGGGTGAACCGCATGTTGGATTGGCCGGGGCCGCCGGCCAGCCAGAAGATCGGCTCGGCCGGATCGGGCCCCGTGGCCAGCACGCGCCTCACGGGCAGGGCCAGGAGCCGCGACTCGGGATCGGCCCGGTTCTCCGCGACCACGAACGTGCCGCACTCCGCCTGGTACTCGACGCCGCGTGCCTCGTAGGTACAGGGCTCGAGCGCGAGGTCACCCTGCCGGGCGCCCGGCGGCACCTCGAGACGCGGTTCCTCGCCGCCGCAGGCGGCCAGCAGAACACTGGTCGCCAGCGCGATCCCAAAGGGCTGCATTGCAGTACACAACCGAGGCAGTCGCTTCATGCACACTCCCTGAAGGTCCCGAAAATCCTAAGGAAGACCGGCATCGAGCCGGTCGCGAAATCTCGCAAATTCACTCACGAAATCTCGCGACATAGCGTTCTTTCATTTCCGTGGGCGCTTGATCTTGAGGGCCTTCATCCTCGAGTTCAGCGTGGACGGCTTGAGCCCCAGGACCGCCGCCGCGCCTCCCTCTCCCGACACTTTCCAGTCGCATTCCTCGAGGGCCCGGATCAGGTTGGCGCGCTCCAGCTCCTGCATCTCTCTGGCGCCGAGGATCTGGTCCGGCGCACCCGGGGTGGCCGCTCCCGGCTGGGCCGTGACGGTCCCCGGCAGGGCCAGGTCCAGCTCCAGCCGGCTTCCCGGCGAGGTCATGACCGCCCGCTCCATCACGTTCTCCAGCTCGCGCACGTTGCCCGGCCAGGCGTAGGCGCGCAGCCGCTGCACGGCCTCGGGCGACAGCGGCTCCAGCGACCTGCCAGTGCGCCGGGCGAAGCGCTCGGCGAAGCGCTGGGCGAGCAGCGGGATGTCGCCCCGGCGCTCCCTGAGGGACGGGAGCAATACGGAGAAGCCGGTGAGCAGCTCGTGCAGATCCTGGCGGAACGTGCCGCCCTCGACCGCCTGCTCGAGGTCGCCGCTCGTGGCGGACACCACCCGGACGTCCACGCGCCGGCTACGGGCACCGCCGAGCGGGCTGAACTCCCCGCTCTGCAGCACGCGCACCAGCTTCTCCTGCAGCTCCGGCGGCAGCGCGTTCACCTCGTCCAGGAAGATCGTGCCGCCGTCGGCGAGCGCGAACCGGCCATCGCCCGGCGCCGTGGCGAGCACGTCCTGGGCATCCCCGAACAGCTCCATCGAGCCCTCTTCGATGCCGAACAGCTCGCGCTCGAGCAGCGCTGCCGGGGTCGCGGCACAGCTCACCCGCACGAACGGGTTATCGCTGCGCGGGCTCGCGGCGTGGATCGCCCGTGCGATGAGCCCCTTCCCGGTGCCGATCTCTCCCTGGATGAGGACGCTCGTGCTGCTGGGAGCGACGCGGTTCACGTCGGCCAGCACGTGTCGCAGCGGTTGGCTGCGCCCCACGATCTCATCGAAGTTGTGCCGCTCCTTGACCTCCTGCCGGAGGTACTCGGTCTCGGCAGCGAGCGAGTGGATCTTGCGGTCGGCCTCGAGCCGTGGCTTGAGATCCCTGAGCATCAACGTGAAGTACGTCTTGCCCTGCTTCGCGAACTGCGACAGCAACCCGTCGGCGGGAAACTCCGTGCGGTCAGCACGCACCGCCCGCAGGGGTCCGGCGACGGCCGGACCCGGCTGGTCGGGGGGATTCGCGTCGAGGGTCGCGGCCAGCTCAGCCACGCGCTCGTGACTCTCCTTCGAGAGCAGCCACCCGAGGTCGCGGCCCGCGGCGGACTTGGAGGGACACCCGAACATCTCCTCAGCCGCCCGGTTCATGCGGGTCACGAAGAGCCGCTCGTCCAGCTCGATCACGGCCTCCACGGCTCCGTCCATCAGCCGGCCCAGCTTGGTCTCCTCCTGCTGTACCTGCGACTCGGCGCGCATGCGTTGCAGCTCGGCGGCGGCGCGGGCGGCGAAGATGCGCACCAGCGCCTGCGCGCGCAGCTCCTGCGGCAGGGGGTTGGTGTCCAGCACCGCCAGGTGCCCCAGCACCCGCCGGTCGAGGTCCAGCAGCGGCACGCCCACGTAGCCCACGGCGCCCCGGTCCCTCAAGCTGCGATCGTCGGGGTACTGCGCCCTCACGCCCTCGGCGATGTGCACCGGGAGGCCGCGGTCGATGACCTGCCCGCAGGGGGTCCCGGCGGCATCGTACTCCCAGGAAGGCACCTTCTGCCCGCCCTGCCAGCAAGCGAGCACGCGCAGCCGCCCGGCCGGGAGCACCTGCGTGACCCAAACGCTACTGGCGCGCAGCGCGAGGCACAGGTGCTCGGCGAGCGCGCCGAAGACCTTGTCGCCGGTCTCGCTGGCAGTACCCTCGTGGATGCTGCGCAGGAGGGCGTGGTCGTCGAGGCCGTGTGGCGGTTCGCGGTTCTGGTCTGCCATGCGTTGTGGCTCGGAGAGGCCCCCGAGGTTGGGCGCGGAAGGGCAAGGCTGAAGTTGCGGCTCGCGGGAGAGGGCCGCAAGGCGACCGGGGGCCGCCGTGCCCTAGATGAACCAGCTCAGCCGAAGCGCGACGAAGTTGTCCTTCCGGAGCGTGCGCGTGAACGATTCGGGGTCCGTGTTAGCCAGCCACCGGCCCTCCAGCTCGAAGCGCCAGCGGCTCGCGAGCCTGCGCTCCAGCTCCAGGAGGGCAAATACCTCACCGGTCTGGAAGTCCACCACCGGCCCACCGAGGACCGAGGTGTTGGACACGTCGTTGAACGCCCACCTGAAGCCGAGAAACACGTCGTTGTCGAAGATCGTCGGCGGCGCGAGGTCGTCGCGGCCGTCATACAAGAACTCGGCGAGCAGGCCGAGGTCGGCCGTGCCGGGGAACACCTGGAACAGCGTGTATTCCACACCAGCAACCGCTGCGACGAAGCGGTTTCCCTGCCCGCCTCTCGTGAGTGCCTCGAGCTTCCACAACACGGCCTCCTTCGTCCACTGCAACTCCAGGCTTGCCTGGTCGATCACATCGTAGTGTGGCTGCAGCGCAAGCTCCCCATTCATCCCGACCGGCACCAGCTGCGCCTCACGGCTCGTGCCGCGGAAGAACGCGAGGGCGACGTCGAACTCGCCAATGATATGCGACCAGCGAACGGCAAAGTCCTGATGCCACCGCCCCGCACTCGACTCGTAGCTTGCCTCGTCGGTGATCGGTAACGGTCCGCGCAGGCGGGCACTGTCTCCGGGAAACGTGCGCTCCCGGAACATGGGGAGGTAGAAGAAGTCCAACGCGCCCCACGACCGCTCGAGCGTGAGGTTGATCATCGGCTGGCCCAGCTTGTCCTCGTTGTCGATGTCCTCCACCTGATCCGTTTGGTTGATGATGTCGACCAGATGGCGCACCTCGGTGACGCCCCAGAACACCTTCCCGAAGCCGGCGAACACGGCCCAACCCCGCCCCAGGTGCAGGACTCCGAGCTCGCGCAGATCCGCATGCGTCCGCCGGTCGTCGTGGGCGTCAACCCGAAGGAACATCGTGGCCATGACCCGCCACGCCCCACGATGCCACTCGTAGCTCACCTCGGGGGCGAGCCGCAGCGAGGGCGAGACGTGTGCGGCATGTTGGTCAGGGAAGAGGGGCGCCTGGGGAAATACCCGCACTTCGACCGCGACGTCACCCGACACGGCGACGCCTTGCGCGACGCCCTCGGCCGCCCACACAACGGCGAGCGTCCCGAGGGCGACAGCAGATCGAAGCGATGAGATCATTCGAGGCTAGGCGGCGCGCCTGAGCCGTGACGGCGTGAAGGCACCCTCATCCAGTCCGACCCCGAACTCCCACTGCTCGAACAGCAACTCGGTGCTCTTGCCATTCTGGTGGTTCTCCATCGCCAGCCGATCCGCCCGCCAGTATTGGCCGAGGTACTGCTGGTACCCGTGATACGTGAGCGTCTTGAGCAGGGTGTCCTTGCGGTCGTGGAAGTCAATCCGCTGTACGCGATACTCGTCCTTGTCGTACCACACCACCTGCCGAGTGTAGCCGGAGTTCTCGTACCGGGGATATCGCTCCACCACGAAGCACTCGGCATCGCCGCACGGCTCGTCCCGGAGCCACCTATACTCGTACTTGTCCAGCTCCTGGGACACCAGGTCCTCGTACGCGAACTCGCTGCCCACGAAGGGGCCGGACTTATTGCCGCTCGAGATGCGCTTCACCCGGCGCAACGCGGGGAGATAGAGCCACTGATCGTCGGCCTCCAGGATCTTAGTGTGCGAGAGCAGCGCGGTGCCGCCAATGTCACGCGGTGCGTCAAACACGATGATACTCTTGTCTCCACGCCCTTCCTCGTCACTCTCCAGTGCCTCACGCCGCATCTCACGGACGCTCTCGTCGCCGTTGCGATTACGAAGCACCATTCTCATCGTGCTCGTGTTATCGTGCCAGCCGGTGTCACGCCGCTCCGCTTCCTCAGCGATTGCCTGACCCTTCTCCTCCGGTGTTTGGGACCACCCAGGTGTCGGGCTCAAAGCGAGCACCAGGCCGGTCAGCAGCGTCGCATATGTCGTGCGGTACGTCATAACTCTCTCCTTTTGGTGGTCAGCGCCGAGACCTCGAGCCTCTCAAGACAGGGCCGGGATCGGCATTGATGGTGCACTCGTTGTCGCGTCGCGATCGGCGGCCGCTTCCGCCACCGGCCGGCGGTCGAACACGATGAGCAGTGCCGGCAAGAGCAGGAAGTCCACGGCCAGGGCAGTCACCACAGTGATCGAGGTGAGCATCCCCATGTACGCCGTCACGCGGAAGGTGCTGAGCCCCAGCATGGCGAACCCCGACGCGACGATCACCGTGTTGCCGAGAATCGCCGTGCCGACGGTCTCGAACGCGTACTGCACCGAATCAGCGGCACTGCGTTCGCCGCGCACCCGGTTGTACTTCACGAGGAAGTGCACGGTGTCGTCCACGATGATTCCGATCGAAAGCCCGGCTACGATGGACACCGCGAAGCCCACCTGCCCCACGAGCAGCGCCCAGATGCCGAAGGCCATTGCCGCCGGAAGCACATTCGGGATGAGGCTGATGATCCCAAGACGGGCGCTCCGCAGCGCCGCCATGAGGATGAGGGCGATCAGCCCGAACCCCACCCAGGTACCGAGGACCATCGAGGCGATGTTGCGCCTGGTGATCTTGGCGAACATCAGCGGCGGTCCCGAGGCCCGGGCGCCCCACATGCTGGGTGTCCCATGCTCGTTCAGCCACTGCTCGGCAAGTGCCGCTTCCGCCTCGATTACTGCAACATCCACGTCCCCATACGTCACATCGAGGCGCAGCGCGCTCTTGTCCACGTTGATCTGGTCGTTCACATCCAGTCCGTACGGCAGGGACAGCTCATAGAGCAGCAGATACTGGGCGCCGAGCGGTTGCTCGTCGGGCAGCCTGTACTGCTCCTTATCATCACCGTGCATGTTCTGGTTCAGCCGCTTCATCGTATGGCTGAAGCTGTTCACGTGAACGACGTCGGGCCGCGACTCCAGCCACTGAGTGAACTCGTCGACCGCGGCGAGGTAGGCGGGGTCAGCGACCCCCTGGGACTCACCGGCGTCGAGCGAGAACGTGGAGCTGTAGATGCCCGTCAGGTTGTCCAATGCGAAATCCGTTCCCCGCCGGATCGGCAGGGATTCGGCGAAGTACTCGAAGTACTGGTCGTTGACCTGGAGCCGCGTGATAGCCAGCGAGAGGCCGACAGCGGCAACGCCCATGGCCGCTAGAATCGGCCGGTAGCGCCGCACCACGAAGCCTCCGAGCAGCGCTACAACCCGGTCCACGCGACTGGCCCGCTGTCGCTTGACGCGCGCCGGCAGGATCGCGATGACGGCCGGCAGCACCGTCATCGAGTACATCCACGCCACCACGACCCCGAAGGCCGAGAGGTTGCCGAGCTGCCGGAAGGGCGGCGAGTCGCTGAAGTTGAGACTGAGGAACCCGATGGCCGTCGTGATGCTCGTGAGAAAGACGGGCTGCGCGTTCAGCGTCACCGCCCGGATGAGCGCCTCACGCTTCGACTTCCCCTGGCGCAGGCCCCCCAGAAACGTGACGAGGATGTGGATCGAATCCGCGACCGCCAGGGTGAGAATGATGGTCGGCGCCGACGCGCTCGTCGGGTTGAAGAGCTGATGGAGATGACCGGCAACGCCGACGGCGGTAACAGTCGACAGCAGGATCACGGCCAACGTGGCCACGGTCCCGGCGCCATACCGCAGAAACGCTACGATGGCGAGGAGAAACGCCCCGAACATGAGCGGCATCACGACAGGCATGTCCTGCATCGGTGCCTCCGCGAACGCCATGTTCAGCATGGAGATCCCGGTCGTCTGGATCTCCAGCTCCGGGTATCGATCACGGTACTCTACCTCTAGGGCTCGCACGAACTCGGCGGTTTCGGGGAGCTCCCCGCTCAAGACCCCGGGCAGGGAGATACGGACGTTGATCCCGGTTGCTTTCCCCTCACGGGAGATGAGGCGGCCGGCGAGCAGCGGCTCGCTGAGCGCAACCCGTTCGACCCTCTGGATGTCTGTCGGTGTGATTTCGCCGGGGCCTAGGAGATCCTCCACCACGAGGTTATCGCCGTCCGCCCAGGTGTGTTGGTAGTTCGTGATCGCGTCAACGCGGGTGGAGTGCGGTATCTGCCACGCGTCCTCGGTGAGCGATCGGATCGCTTCCAAGGCTCCGGCCGTGAAGACGTCCCCACTCCGGGGCTTGATCACGAAGAGGACGTTGTCATTCCTCGTGTAGACGTTCTCCACCTCCTCATACGCCAGGAGGTCGGGATTGTCCTCACTGAAGTAGACCCGGTAGTCAGTCGCCAGTCCCAAATTGCGCACGCCAATGCCCGCCCCGGCCGTCAGCGCCAGCGCTCCGGCCAACACTATCCACGGGTGGTCGATCACCCATCGGGTGTACCTCGCCACACTCCCGTTCTCAGCAGCTCGTGCCATGTCCGTCAGCTCCTAGGTGATGGGCACCATGTGTCCTTACTCACGGCTGCGGAGTCGTGGCCGGAGACCGGACATCGGCTGCGAGGGCGTTGTCTCAAGTGGTTCCTAGCCATAGAGTTACGCCGTCAGTGCTTGTTGCAGGGCTGAGTACGCCCGCTGGCGGGTCCGTCCGCTATCTTTTCAGGAGTCCACGCCCACGTCACCCCCTCAGGATCCGGCCGATGAAGCGCAGAGTCCTCGCACTGATCATCCTGCTGGCGGTCTTGCTCCTCGTCGTCAGCGGCCTACCGGCGGTCATCCGCCTTGCCGCGGACTGGTACTGGTTCAGGGCCGTCCAATTCGAGTCGGTGTTCTTGACCGCGCTGTGGACGAAGCTCGGGCTCGGGATCGTCGTGGGGCTCATTGTGTTCGGCTTCCTGGCTCTCAACCTGCGCCTCACCCAACGCGGGCTGATCCCCGACGGGGTGCTCGCCAGCATCAGCTCCAGCCTGCCGCGCATAGACCCCACCCGGCTGCTGCGCATACTGGTGTGGCCGGTGGCGCTGCTGTTCGGGTTGCTGTTCGGCGCGGCGGCTTCCGGCGCATGGCTCACGCTCCAGCAGTTCCGTCACGGGACGTCGTTCGGCGTGGTGGATCCGGTGTTCGGGCGGTGATGGCACTCGCGCTGTCGGCGGGCCTCTACTTCGTGCGGCGCGACCTCGTGATTCACGGCCGGCGCGTGACGATCGAGCGGACGGCCGAGCTGCATCTCGCCGTGCTGATCGCACTGCTGTTCGTCGGCACCGCCGTGAGCGTCTGGTTCGTGCGCATCCCCTCGCTACTCTACTCGACCACGGGCCCGTTGCTCGGGGCGAGCTACAGCGACCTGGCCGTGCAGGTCCCGGTGCTGCGGATCTCGGCGCTGGTGGCGCTACTCGGGGCGGCGTTCGTGCTCATCGGGATGCGCAACCGTCACCTCGTGCGCAACACCGCGATCGCCGTGCTGGCATACATCGCCGTGGGCATCCTGGGCGCGCTTGCCTCGTCGGCGATCCAGCGCTTGATGGTGCTCCCTAACGAGCTGGTGAAGGAAGCCCCACAGCTCGAGCACCACATCGCTGCCACGCGCAGCGCATGGGGGATCGACGAGGTCACGATCCGCGACCTGACCGGGG
>JBDGYO010000341.1:0-3220 GCA_039584015.1 Gemmatimonadota bacterium
ACGCCGCGCCAGCCCGAATTTGCGATACCCGCGTGCCGCCTCGGGCGGGCTACCTCGCGGGCAGGTGCTGTAAGCAGAGCTTACGCAGCCAGAGCCAAGTCAGTATTGGCAGTTCTATAGTCCCCAGTGATTGAACCAGGACACCGGGAATCCTGGACACGCTGCGAAACCTTCACCAAACCCGTCGAAGCCAGTCGCCCCCTTTGATCGGCTACCCTGAAACATACGCAACGCCGGGAGGCGCCAGCAAGCGCCTCCCGGCATGGGAATCCCTTCTTCCGGCAGGGCTCTAGGGAGAGGGTGCCCTGCTGCCCGTCCCCGCCGCCGCCTCAACCCGGTTGCGCCCCCTGTTCTTGGCCTGGTAGAGGGCGGAATCGGCCGACGGCAGCAGGTTCTTGAGGTCGGACACGATCTGGGGGTAGGCGCTCACGCCGACCGAGCAGGTGATCGTGAGCTCCGTCCCACCCCACCGCAGTATCGAGGCCTCCACGGACTTGCGGATGCGCTCCGCCACGTCCAGGGCCGACTGCAGCGGCGTATGCGGCAGCCAGATCGCGAATTCCTCGCCCCCAATGCGGGTCGCCAGGTCGTCATCGCGCAGCGCCTGGCGGAAAAGGCGGGCCACGTGCTTCAGCGCCGCGTCGCCTGCGGCGTGCCCATGGGTATCGTTCACTTCCTTGAACCGGTCGATATCCACGCACAGCAGCGTGCCCGGGTCATCCCCCCAGTTCTTGAGGGCTCCCTCCAGGGCGGCGCGGTTGGGGAGTTGCGTCAGCCGGTCCGTCATCGCTTGGGTCTCGGCCGCCCTCACCTTGACCGCATTGTTGAGCCGCGGGCCGGCGTCCACTGCCATGAACGCGATCCGTTCCTGCACGCTCGGTTCCAGAGTGTGAGGAGGCCCGAACACCACCAGGGCCCCGCACCCTTCCGCCCCATCGTGCAGCGGGAACGCGGTCCCCGGATCGGTGCGGCGACGCCGGTCCGAATGGGACCGGCCGAACAGGTCGTCGGGGGACGCCCCCGCCACCGGGATGTCGCCGGAGCACGCCCTGCCAACCGCCGAGTCGGGACTCACCTGGAGCCCGAGCAAGCGCCGGTCCGCCTGACGGGATACGGCGACCACCGACGCCTGCGTGACCGCGGGGTCCCGCACCACCACCGCTGCGTGCCTGCCCGTGAGGGCCCGTACCGACTCGCACAGGCCGAAGGAGATGGCCTCGACCGACTCCGCTCCCATCACCATCCAGTCGGGGGCGCCGGCCGGGTCCTGGTGCGTGCGGTATTCCCGCAGGCGCTCCACCCTCAACTCGGCCAGGAACTTCCGCAGATCGTCGGCAATCTGGCGCACGTCATCGGGCGCGACCGAGTCGAATGCCAGCACCACGGCGCTCCCGATCTGCCCATCGCCCACCGCCACGATGACGTTCCCCTCCCGCAGCACGTGCTCCCGCCCATCAGCCAGCGAAAGCCGCGCCGTCGCGATCGCGCGGTCCACCAGCGCGTCCGGTGGCGCGGGCTCGCCCAGCGACAGCACAGGCTCTCCCTCGGGGATCACGAGACAGGCAGCGGCAGCGCGGTGCGCTCGGCGCAGCAGATCCACCACGTGGGGCACGTCGGCCGGCATGAGCTCCGGACCCACTCCCCCCATGCGACGGCGCTCCCACCAGGCGTACACCACGGCGCCCAAGAGCAGGCCGAGCACGAGTCCCACGGCAAAGGTCAAGAGGGTCATGAAGGCAGGTGGTTGATACGGGACGCCGCCACCGCGGCACCGAACCCGTTGTCGATGTTCACGACGACCACACCGGAGGCACAGGAATTGAGCATCGCAAGCAACGCCGAGATCCCCTCGAAGGCGGCGCCATAGCCCACGCTGGTCGGGACAGCGATGACGGGCACTCTTACCATTCCTCCTACGACACTGGCTAGGGCGCCATCCATGCCTGCGACAACTATGAGGACTGAAGCCTCATTCAGCAACTCCGACTGCCGCAGGATCCGGTGGATGCCGGCCACCCCGACGTCGGCAAGGACCTCGACCCGGTTCCCCATGGCTCCGGCCACCACCGCCGCTTCCTCGGCCACCGGCAGATCGGAGGTGCCGGCCGTCACGACGAGTATCAGGCCGGCACCCGTCACCGGCGCCTCCCCATCCGGGCTCAGGTGCACCGTTCGGGCCAGCTCGTTCACCTCCACTTTAGGAAACCGCTTCCGCAGCGCGGCCTGCACCGCCGGTTCGGCTCGGGTGGCCAGGAACCCCCCAGAGCTCGCCTCCAGGGACTCGCAGATCCCGAGCACCTGCTCGACGGTCTTGCCCTGACAGAACACGACCTCCGGGAACCCCTGGAGCAGAGGCCGCAGGTGATCCACCTGCGCATACGGGAGTTCGTCGATGGGGAATCGGCTCAACTGCTGCAGGGCCTCGTCCGGGGACAGTTCCCCCCGGGATACCTGCTCGATGAGGGCGCGGAGGTGTTCCTCGCTCACCCGACGGCCTGGAAGGGCTCCAGGTACTCGCGGAAGACGCGCTCGACCTCGGCCATCGACTCGATCTGATGGAGCCGCTGGCGCAGGGCGGCCGCACGGGGGAGACCGCGCACGTACCACCCCAGGTGCTTGCGGAACTCGATCGCGGTGCGCCGGTCATCGCCCTGGATCTCGACCTGGAGCCGCGCATGCCGAAGCGCGACGGCGAAGCGCTCGGCCGCCGACGGCGCCGCTCGCGGCGCACGCCCCTCCAGCAGTGCCCGCGCCTGCTGAAACAGCCAGGGATTGCCGAACGATCCGCGCGCGATCATCACTCCGTCGCAGCCGGTCTCACGCCGCATGCGCACAACGTCCTCGGCCGTTCTGATGTCACCGTTGCCAATCACCGGGATCTCAAGGGCCTGCTTCACGTCGGCGATCTCTTCCCACCGGGCGTGCCCTTCGTACATCTGCGTACGGGTCCGCGGGTGCAACGCGAGTGCCTGTGCCCCGGCGTCCTGGCAGCGCAGGGCGATCTCAACCGGACTGCGCGTGGCCTCGTCCCAGCCGCTGCGGATCTTCACGGTGACGGGAGCGTGCACCGCCGCCCGCACCCCCGCGATGATGCGCTGCACCAGACCGAGGTCCTTGAGGCACCCCGACCCGCCGTTGCGCTTCACGACCTTCTTGACCGGGCACCCGAAGTTGATGTCGATGAAGTCGGGACCGTAGTGCTCCTCGACGAGCCGCGCTG
>JBDGYO010000043.1:0-12568 GCA_039584015.1 Gemmatimonadota bacterium
GCTTCGGGGTGGCCACCCTGCTGTTCAGCAGCACGGCGCTCGCGAAGTAGAGCACCGCCATCTCGAAGAACAGGATGAAGAAGATCAGCATGTTCATCCCGTGGACCGTGAGCAGCCGGTAGAACCACTCGGCATTCAGCAGATGCACCGCCTGCCAGCGCGTGAGGAGGACCAGGACGGCGGTGATGCCGCCGATCAGAAGTGCCACGGTGGCCACGACCGCGTTGGCCTTGATCAGTCCGTCGGCCTGCGCGTGGACTCTCAGCCCAGTGGTCGGGCACGTCCGGAACGTCCCGTTCATTGCCCACCTCCCGCGCTGCTCTCCGATGGCGCATCGGGGTCGATGACCTCGACCTTCCCCAGCATCAGGTGGTGCCCGATGCCGCAGAACTCGTTGCAGATGATGCGAAAGTCGCCGGCTTCGGTGGGGGTGACCCGCAGGCCATAGTCATAGCCCGGCAGCACCTGGAAGTTGATGTTCATCGGCTGGAGGCTGAAGCCATGGTTCAGATCCACCGACGAGAGATGCAGCGTGTACTCGGCCCCCTTCTGCAACCGCAGCACCGGTGTCCAGCTCCACATCATGCCCACGAGATAAACGTCGCTGCCGGGTGGCGGCTCCACTACGGGGAGCCCATTCTCCGTACCCACCTGGTAGGCGCGGATGAACTCCTGCGTGCGTGCCATGAAGGCTTCCGGGTCCACCTTGGCGCGGATCCCTGACGGGTTCTGGGCGCCGCGCGCGTGCCAGAGGGGCATCATGGCGAACAGCACGATGCACCAGGCGAAGGCCACGCCGACCCAGATCTTCTCCGATCGGTGCGCCGGCTTCCACCAGACCCCTTTCGGGGGTTCGATTCCGGTTTGCATGGTTGCTCCCAATCAGGGCAGCGGAGCCTGCGGGAGGGACATCACCTCCGCGAGACCCCACAGGGTGTAGAAGATGACCATCACGACGATGCCCGCCGCGAGCAGGAGAAACGGGTTCTCGTAGATCCGTTGACCGAGCGGGATGCGCTCACCAGTCCTGGCTTGGTCGTGCTCAGGTTCCGCCATTGCCGACTCCGTGTCAGAGGTGCAAGCTCGAGTTGCGCCGCCACCGTGTTCGGTCAATGCCTGCCGCGCGCGACGGCGCTGATTTGGCTACGTCGAAGGACTTCAAAGCCCTAGGGCATGGATGCCCCGGAGCGTCCAATCGCGATGCTGGAGGGGCGGCCCCCTGTTGTCGGTAGGGAGGGGGCCTATATATGTTAAAACGATGATAATATCAGGTATTAGACGCCGCAATAGTGGAACGGGACGATCCCGTTTGTGACCATGGCCGGAATCGGTAAACGCTTAGAACGCAGCACCTTACGGCTCCTGAGCCCGATGGATGCCTCGATGAACCGACTGTACGGCTGGCGGTTCAACCCGGTCTATCACAGCGGCGCTCTGACCGTCGTGCTGCTGGGTGTGGTGACCCTGACCGGCCTCTATCTCATCTTCTTCTACCGGATCGGGAGCCCCTACGACTCCGTGGTGCGCCTCACGGAGCAGCCCTGGCTGGGGCGCTGGATCCGGTCGTTGCACCGCTACGCCTCCGATGCCGCCGCGGTAGCGGCCGTGCTGCACCTCTTTCGAGTCTTCGCCCAGAGCCGCTCGTGGGGCCCCAGGGCGCTCGCCTGGGTCTCGGGACTGGTGCTCCTCTTCATCACGTTCGTATGCGGCTGGACCGGGTACGTGATGGTGTGGGACGTGCAGGGAATCGAGCTGGCCAAGGAGGGGGCCCGCTGGCTCGACGCGCTGCCGCTGTTCTCGGAGCCCATCGGGCGGGCCTTCGTGGGTGATCGGGAGATTCCGCGGGCGTTCTTCTTCCTCAATCTGTTCCTGCACGTGGCCCTGCCCGTGGGGATGGCGATCCTGCTCTGGGTGCACGTGGCACGCGCCGCCCGCCCCGCCCTGCTCCCGCCGCGCGCCCTCGCCTGGGGCGTGGTCGTGCTGCTCACGGTGATGTCGGTCGGTTGGCCGGCCGCCATCGGGCCGGCGGCCGACCTGTTCCGGCTCCCGGAGCGGGCACCGTTCGACGTGTTCTACTCCTTCTGGCTCCCCATCACCCAGACGGTGCCGGCGGGCTGGGTATGGATCGCGGGTCTGGCGGTCTGCGGCGTGGCCGCCCTCACCCCGTGGTGGATCGGACCGCGCCGGGTAGCGCGTCCCCCCTCCTCGGTGGTCAACCAGCGCATGTGCGATGCCTGCGAGCAGTGCTATCAGGACTGTCCCTACGAGGCGATCTCCATGGTGCCGCTCGCCGGCTCTCGCAAGGGCATCGTAGCCCAGGTGGATCCCGCACTGTGCGTGAGCTGCGGCATCTGCTCCGGATCGTGCGCGCCCATGGGCGTGGGGCCTCCGGGCCGCACCGGTCGCGACCAGCTGGCCGAGGTGCGGACCTTCATCGCCAAACACCCGATGGGGCCGCGCGACGTCGCGATCGTGGCGTGCAGTCGCGGCGCCGGGAACGTCGCGGCATTCGACCAAGTGGACGGGGCACCCGTGTTCGCGGTGGACTGCGTCGGGAGCCTCCATACCTCGGTCGTCGAGTTCCTGGTCCGCTCGGGAGTGGGCGGCATCCTCATTGCGAGCTGCCCACCGCGCGACTGCTGGAATCGGGAGGGACCACGCTGGCTGGAGGAGCGGTTGCACCACGGACGGGAGGCGGAGCTCCAGGAGCGCGTGGATCGGCGCCGCGTGCGGGTGGCGTACGCGGGTCTCGGGGAGCGGGCTCAGCTGCTTCGCGCGCTCGCGGCCTACCGCGAAGAGGTGGCGGCGCTCGAGATGGCGGAAGGTGAGACGGACATCGACCTGGGAATCGAATGCGAGGCGACGGGCACCCCGTCGGCCGCCACATGAGGAAACGCCTGTGGCCCATTCTGGGCGCGGTGGCGGCGCTGGGCATCACCGCCGCATTGGGAGCGCTCTCCCAGGTCCCGTACGAGCCGAGCGGCGCAGGTCGTGCCGTGGTGCGATTCGCCTGGCGCGCGCGCAGCGTGCGGGTGGAGGAGTGCCGCGCCGTCACCCCGCAGGAGCAGGAGAACTTGCCGGCGCACATGCGCCGAGCCGAGGTGTGCGAGGGAACCGTGCTGCCCTACCGAGTGCAAGCACGTGTGGACGGCGAGCTGCGGCTGAACCAGCTCGTCGAGCCCGCGGGCGCCCGGGGGGATCGTCCCCTGTTCGTGTTCGAGGAGCTGCAAGTAACCCCCGGCCCCCACCGTCTGGAGGTCACCTTCGAGCGAGAGGGTGACGCCGCTTCCGGAGACACGGAGGCCGGCGCGACACCGGCGCAGCTCGCGCTCACCCAGGAGATCGAGCTCGCGGTCAACGAGGTCGCCCTAATCACTTACGATGCGACTCGCCGGGAGCTGGTGCTTCGGGGACACGGAGCACCGGCACAGCGCTGACCGCTCGGTGCGCCAACGTCGCCTGACGTACGCAGCCAGACTCGCAGCTTGAACCGCCTACGCCCGCCTGGGTATCGTTCCTGCCGATCACTCGCCGCTGGGGGCTCGACCCGGGCGGCCATCCATTCCTGCACGCACACGAGGTCGGCGCCGCATGCTGATGAAGGTCCGACACACCCGATACGCTATCTACGCGCTCGTGGCCGCGCTGCTCGCCGGCTGCGCCGCCGAGGAAGCAGAGGCCCCGCTCCCCGAGTCGATCCACGGCATGGCCCTGGCCGAGTCCCACTCGGGCAGCGAGGCGGCCGAGATCCTGGTCGAGATGCACGGGGCGGAGGTGGTGCCGCCCGAGAACTACATTGGCCACTACGGCACCGAGGACATGGGCGCGGTGCTCTACATCAGCCGGTTCGACACCGAGGCCGCGGCCGACTCGTTGCTCGTCGCCATGGCGACGCGGATCGGCCCCGGCAGCAGCGGCTTCGGCCACCACGCCAGCTTCGACGCCGCCGACCACCTCGTGCACATGGTGTTCGGCCACGGCCAGGTGCACTTCTTCTACGCGGAGGCCGAGGACCTGGTGTGGCTCGCAGTGGATGCGCGTCTCGCGCGTCCGGCGCTGGCGGAGCTGCTGAAGACCGCGACGGATTCCATTCCGTCGTTCGAGGAGGTCATGATGGGGCAGCCGGCCGAAGCAGGAGCTGGCTAGAACGCCTCGTGCTCGGTCCGGGCGATGATCTCGTCCTGTAGCGCCTGGCTCAGGTCACAGAAGTAGTCGCTGTAGCCCGCCACGCGCACGATCAGATCGCGGTGCCTCTCCGGCTCCGCCTGGGCCGCCCGCAGCGTGGCGGCATCCACCACGTTGAACTGCAGGTGATGTCCGTCCATGCGGAAGTATGAGCGCACCAATTGGACGAACTTGTTGAGGCCGTCCTCGGTGCCGAGCAGGCCCGGCGCCAGCTTCTGATTCAGCAGCGTACCGCCGGTGCGCACGTGGTCCATCTTGGCCACCGACCTGAGCACCGCGGTAGGCCCGTGGCGGTCCGCCCCCTGCACCGGTGAGACCCCCTCTGACAGTGGCTCACCTGCGTTGCGCCCATCGGGCGTTGCCTGCACCACTGACCCGAAGTAGATGTGGCAGGTGGTGGGCAGCAGGTTGATGTGGTACCGCCCGCCTTTGGTGTTGGGCCGCCCGTCGATCGCCTCGAAGTACACCTCGAACAGCTGCCGCATGACATCGTCGGCGTAGTCGTCGTCGTTGCCGAACTTTGGGGTGCGCTCGCGCAGCGTGAGCCGCAGCTTCTCGTGGCCGGCGAAGTCGTCGGCCAGCGCCTCCAGCAGCTGCTGCATCGAGAACGTGCGCTGGTCGAATACGTGGTGCCTCAGCGCCGTGGCCACGTCGGTCAGTGTGCCCAGCCCCACACCCTGGATGTACGACGTGTTGTAGCGGGCGCCGCCCTCGTGGTAGTCGAGGCCGTTGACGATACAGTCGTCGATGATGAGCGAGAGGAGCGGCGTGGGAATGTGCTGTGCCCAGAGGCGCTCGATCACGTTGTTGCCGCGCACCTTGATGTCGATGAAGTGCTGGAGCTGCCGCCGGTAGGCGGCCATCAGCTCGTCGAAGGTCTCGAACGCCGTCGGGTCGCCGGTGTCGATCCCCACCTGCTCGCCGGTGCGCGGATCGCGCCCGCGGTGCAGCATGAGCTCGAACACCTTCGGCATGTTGAAGTAGCCGGTGAGGTTGTAGTTCTCCTTGCCGAAGGCCCCCACCTCCACGCACCCGCTCGACCCGCCGGCGCGGGCGTCCTCTACGCTCTTCCCCTGCCGCACCAGCTCTTGCACGATCGCGTCCGTATTGAAGATCGATGGCTGCCCGAATCCGGTGCGAATGATCTTCGCCGCCCGCTTCACGAAGCGATCGGGGTTCTTCTTGGAAACCTGGACCGATGCGCTGGGCTGCACGAGCCGCATCTCCTCGACCACGTCGAGGATCAGGTACGTCAGGTCGTTCACCGCGTCCGAGCCGTCGGGCCGCACGCCGCCCGTGTTGATCTGGGCGAAGTCGGTGTAGGTGCTGCTCTCCTCCGCAGTCACGCCCACTTTGGGCGGCGCGGGATGGTTGTTGAACTTGATCCAGAAGCACTGCAGCAGCTCGCGCGCGCGCTCCAGCGTGAGTGTCTCCTCGGCCAAGCCTTCTCGATAGAAGGGATACAGGTGCTGGTCCAGGTGCCCGGGATTGAACGCATCCCACGTGTTGAGCTCGGTGACCACCCCCACGTGCACGAACCAGTAGCACTGTAGCGCCTCCCAGAAATCCCGCGGCCGGTTGGCCGGGACGTGCTCGCACACCTCGGCGATGCGCTTCAGCTCGGCCTGGCGCTGCTCGTTCTGCTCAATCGCGGCCAGCTCCCGCGCCAGCTCGGCGAAGCGCTGCGCGTACGCGACGAGCGCGGCGGCGGCGATCGCCATGGCCAGCAGCTGTTGTTGTTTGTCGTAGGCGCGGGGATCGGCGTGATAGTCGAGCCGTTGGAGGCTCTCCTCGATCTCCTGCCTGAGGTCGAGGAGCCCCTTGCGATAGATCTTGTCGTCCAGCACGGTGTGGCCGGGCGCCCTCTGCTCCATGAACTCGGTGAAGACACCCGCCTCGTAGGCGGCCTTCCACTCGGGCGTCATCGCCGCGAAGATCAGCTCCCGCAGCGATCGGCCCTCCCAAAACGGGATCAGGTAATCCCGGTGTAGCGACCGCACATCGTCACTCACGGCGAACGAGACCTTCTCGCGCGAGTCGAGCACGTCCAGGTCGTCCAGACTGTGACAGCACACCTCGGGGTACGTCGGCGTCGCCTTGGGCGCCGGCCCGCGCTCCCCGACGATCAGCTCTCCCTCGTCGATGAAGATGTGCTTGCGCTCCAGCAGGTACTTGAACGCGAGCGCGCGCCGCACGGGGGACGACGTCGCGCCGACGTCCTGCTCGTAGAACTCGGTCATGAGCTGCGCCCGCTCGGCGGAGACCGTCGCGTCGGCGTCGACGCTCTGCTCCCGCAGGCGGCGTACTCTATCGCTCAGGGACATACGACTCACCTCTCACGCTGACCTTCAGTCCGAACTCTTCCAGCATCTGAACCGCCGCCACCACTGCGGCGTCGGGTAGCACGTCCGCGTCCTCCAGGCGGTACGGGCGTCCCAGCCGATCGTACTTGTCCACCCCGATGCGGTGATACGGCAGGATGTCCACCGGGTACAGGGTGGCCAGCTCCGCCAGGAACTCACCCAACGCCCGCACGTTTGCCTCATCGTCGTTCACACCGGGGAGCAGCGGTACGCGCACGGTCACCGGCGCCGCCATGCCCGCCAGCCAACGCAGGTTGCCGAGGATCGGCCCGTTGGGCACCTCGGTGAACGCACGGTGCCGATCGTTGTCGATCAGCTTGAGATCGTACAGGAAGAGATCCACTAACGGGTAAACCGCCTCGACCACGCGCCGCGGTCCGTACCCACAGGTATCCACGGTGGTCGTAATCTCGCGGCGCTTGCACTCGCGCAGCAGCGTCAACAGGAAGCCGGGCTGGAACAGCGGCTCGCCACCCGAGAAGGTGACGCCGCCCCCCCCTTCGTCGTAGTACACCGTGTCCCGCTCGACCTGCTGCATCACCTCGGCCGCCGTCACCTCCCGGCCAGCCAGCTCGATCGCCCCGGTGAGGCACCCCTCCGCACAGCGGCCGCACAGGTCGCACTTCTCGCGATCGAGAGACAGCGTGTCCTCCTCCAGCGAGATCGCGTGCGGTTCGCACAGCTCCACGCAGTCGCCGCACAGGTTGCAGCGCTCCTCCCGCAGCATGAGGTCGGGTGCCCGCTGCTGTCCCTCGGGGTTGTGGCATGCCCAGCAACGCAGTGGGCACCCCTTGAAGAACACGGTGGTGCGCACCCCGGGGCCGTCGTGGATCGCAAACCGCTTGATGTCGAAGATGAATCCGCTGCTCATGCCGGGTGTACCTCGCCAACATGGAGGGTCGCTCCGGCGGTGTGAATTGGGGATGAAGGCGATGTGAAAGGGCGATGCCCTAGAACCGCACCACCGCCGCGGCCCAGTGGAACCCCGCCCCGAACGACGTGAGCAACACCAGGTCGCCGCGCTGGATGCGGCCGTCGCGGCGTGCCTCCCACAGCGCGATGGGGATCGAGGCCGAGCCAGTGTTGCCGTACTCGTCCACGTTGACGTAGAGCTTCTCGGGAAGCAGCTCCAGCTCGTCGGCCACGGCCTGCATGATGCGCAGGTTGGCCTGATGCGGCACGACCAGCGTGATCTCCTCCTGCGGAATGCCTGCCAGCTCCAGCGCTTCACGGCTCGCCTGACTCATGCGCTTGGTGGCCTCGCGGAATACGGCGCGGCCGTGCATCGCGAGGTGCAGGTGCTCGCCGCGCTGGGCCTGCTCCAGACTGAACGGCGCACGCGAGCCACCCGCCTCCCGCCCTAGGATGCCGGCCTGGCTGCCGTCGGTTCCGGCCACCGCGGAGAGGATCTCGGCGGCTGTCGGGTCGGCACCAACGACCGTCGCACCGGCCCCGTCACCGAACAGCACGCAGGTGGCGCGGTCCTTCCAGTTCATGTGCCGACTCAGCAGCTCCACACCGACCAGCAGCACTCGGCCGCCGTGCTGCAGCACGCGGGCGCGCGCCAGGTCCAGGCCCAGCACGAAGCCGGCGCAACCGCTCTTGCCGAGGTCGTACGAGGGAATCTCCCGCAGGCCCAGCAGGTGCTGCACGTAGGGCGCCGTGTCAGGCCAGCAGGCCTCCGGCGTGTCGGTCGCGACGACGAGCTCGTCGATGTCGTGGGGGGAGCAGCCGGCGTCGTCCATGGCGCCGCGGGCAGCCGCCGCTGCGAGATCAGCCGTGGTCTGATCGTCCGCCGCAATGCGACGCCGCTTGATGCCCGTGCGGCTCGTGATCCACTCGTCCGAGGTGTCGACGTACTGCGCCCACTCCTCGTTCGGCATGACTCGCTCGGGCAGGTAGGCACCCAGTCCGAGCAGTCCGATCGGATGGGTCTGCGCCATTGGCGCTCCTCTGCGCTGGCTTTGGGCCGCGGCTAGCGCCGCGCCGCGTCCGCCTCCTCCTCCGTGGCGAACAACTGCCCGGTATCCAGCTCCAGCACGATCCTATCGAGGTCGTACACGTGGTCGAGCGAAGCGCGGATGGCCCGCACGTCCACCATGATGTTGCGGCCGCGCTCAGGCAGGTAGATGAAGTCGCGCGACAGCCCCTCGATGTTGCGGTCGAAGTTGAGGCCCACCAGCTCCAGCTCCGGCGTCACTGCCGGCGAGCCGGAGTTGCCGCCGTACGTATCGGCCGTCGACACGAAGTTGAGCGGCGTGCGCAGGTCGAGCCCCGCGGGGGGCTGGTGCCACCGCTGCGGCAAGGTCCAGTCAATCGAGCCATCGTGCGCGCGGAACCGGTCGTACAGACCGAAGAACGTGGTGTACGGAGGGGCCAGGGTGCCGTTGTAGTGGTAGCTCATCACTACGCCGTCGGTAATGCGCGGCGAGGAGCTGCCGTCGGGCGGCACGTCACGGCCGTACACCTCGAAGCGCACCCGCCCCAGGTCGCTGGCGAGCCTCCGTTCCTCGGGATCCAACCGATTGAGCACCATGGAATAGCGCTGGTACTCAGGCAACAGCGCCGTGACGAGCTGCAGCATCGGGTCGCTCATCGCGAGCGCGCCGCTCCCGATCGCGGCGGCAGTCGACGTGGCGTCGCGCAACCACGACTCGTCTAGGAGTCGCTGGGCCGCCTGCTCGGGCGTCTGCCCCCCGAGCGCTGCCTGGGTGATCGCGTGGCTCAGCCCGTACGCGTCGGCGAAATCAGCTAGCCGGGCCGCCAGGTAGCGCCGCTCCAGCTCGAGCGGCTTGTCGTCCACGACGAGTACACTGTCACGGATGGCGGCCAGCGTGTCGCCACGCACGCCGGCCGATCGCGCGCGAGCATAGACCCAGCCCGCCAGGGCGCGGCGCATCGTCGCCGAGCCGTAGGTCGCATGCGCCAACCGGTAGAACGCCGCGGTCGGCGCCGCCACCGTGTGCAGCTCGTCCTGGATCTCGGCCAGCCGGCTAAGCACCCCACCGTAGCGCTCACTCAGCGCGGGACTCGCATGGATGGCCTCGCGCAGCTGCCGCTCGGCATCGGCCTTGCGGGCGATGATCCCCTGGTCCTCGAGGGCAGCCAGGCGACCCTTGGAGGCCTTGAGCGAATTAGAGAGAGAGAACATGCGGTTGCGCACGTCCATCGCCTCGGCCTCGTCGGGCGCCGCCTCGCGGAACTCGTCGAGCGCGTAGTGCCGTCCCGCCAGCCACGCGATCCGGGCGGGGACCTCCACGTCGCGCTGATACTCGAGCTGCGCAATGGTCTGCAGCCGGTTGGTGGAGCCGGGGTTGCCGATCACGAATACCACGTCGTCCTGCTCCACGCCGTCCATGCTCCAGCCGAAGTGGTGGTCGGGCCGGTAGGGATTCCCGTCGGCGTCGTACACCCGCAGGAAGGCGTAGTCCAGCGCGTAACGCGGGTAGGTGAAGTTGTCGGGATCGCCGCCAAAGAAGCCGAGCTGTAGCTCCACGGCCGCCACGAGCCGCACGTCGGTGAAGCGCCGGAACACGTAGACCGAGTAACGCCCTCCATTATAGAGGGAGATGGACTGCACCCGGATCGAGTCGCCTTGCCCGGCGTACTCTTGCTTGAGGCGCGCCTCAATGCCGTCCAGCGTCTGCCGTAGCACCCGGTCCCGGTCGGCCTCGGCCGCCGCATCCACCGCGGCGAACACCTCGCCCGACACGTCGATCGCCGCGAGGAGCTGATCCGCGTAGTAGCCGGGGATGGGTCGTTCCTCGGCCAGCGACCGCGAGAAGAACCCGTTGTCCAGCAATTCCTCGCCGTGCTCGCTCACCTCCGTCACGCGGCTGCGCACGCAGTGATGGTTGGTCGCCACCAGGCCGTTGGGCGAGACGAACGACGCCGAGCAGCCCGGAACGCGCAACACAGAGAACCGTGCACGCTCGAACCATGCCTCGCCGGCGTCGAAGCCGTAGGTCTCGGTGAAGTAGTCGCCCGGCGCGTACTCAAACGTCCACATCTTGCCGTAGTCGAAGCGGCCGGCGGTGGTCTCGTCGGCGCCGGTCTGGGCCAGGGCGGCTCCTAGCGGGGCGAGCAGCAGCGTCAGCAGGACGGTCGCACGCATGAAGCGCTGGCTCATGGATCGATCGCCCGTGACCGCTTGCATGGCTTCCTCACAATAGATCCGGTCGGAGCGGAGGGTACCGCGGATTCACATTCCGGGGTGCTGTGGTGTCGGCACCTCGTCCGACCCGACCTCGTGCTCGTGCGCGATCACCCAGCGTCCCTCGTCACCGCGCACCAGGACGTGCGTCCAGACGAGCGTCGGCTTCTCCGAGGACCCGCCGTATGTGAACGCCACCGCGACGGTCGGGCTGAGCGCCTGTACGTGATACACCTGATGCGTGAACGTGACGTCCGGATTCTTGGGGTACCACGAGCGGATCACCCGCTCGAGCCAGCCGCGGGTCACGTGGCTGTCGGTCCCCCCCACGTACATGAACTTCTCGCTGTCCAAATAGTAGCCCAGGATGCGCTCCGCATCGTGGGCGTTCATCGCGTCGAACAGCCCACCGATGACCTCCACGATCTCGGTCGCGATCGCTTCACGCTCGGCGTCGGTCAACTGCGGCGGAGCCGGCTGGCACGCACCCGTGACGAACGCTGTGAGCAGCATTGCTAGTACCCGGTACCGCATCGAACCTCCCTACCTTCCACGCGTTGGAAACGGCTGTCGCTAACCCCTTGCGGTCGCTCGATACCCGCGGTGCGAGATATCCGCGCTCGGAAGATATCAGATGGTACCGCGCCTCTGCAGTGGGTGTAGAATTATGGCCGTGCAAAGCATGCGGCCAACTCGCCATGCCACGGGTACCGTGGCCCTCGCACTGTTCCTGTCCCTGACCGCCTCCTCGCTCCTCGAGGCACAGGACGTTCGCCGCCTGTTCCCGGCGCGGGGGCTCATGCCGACGCTGGTGGCCGCGCCGCGCGATCCGGTAACGAAGGCGGAGCTGCTTTATGTAGCGGACAGTCCCGACGCCTTCGGCGATGGCGTCGAGGCGGAGTTGGCGTTGGGGATCACGCTGCCGGTATACCTGCTTGTGGGCCACACGGATCAGGACGCTCTGGTGGTGGGCATCGAGGGCGGAGCGTTCGCCAGGTTCGGGCTCCAGATCACCGAGCGCGAGCTGATCAACACCGACTGGCTCTTCGCCCTGCCGCTCGTGTGGCACCGCGGGGATCACTGGCTGCGGCTGCGCTACTACCACACCAGTAGCCACCTGGGCGACGAGTACAGCAGGCGCTTCGAGGTGGACGGCGACAACTTCTCTCGCGATGCTGTCGACGCCCTCGGGTATCTGCGACCCGTGTCGGTGCTCGGGCTCTACGGCGGCCTCGGCTACGCATACAACGTGCACCCCGAAGACTCGCGACCCTGGACCGTTCGGCTGGGAGCGGAGGTCGCGCCCACGCGCGACGAGAGCCCGTTGTTGCCCTACGCCGGGCTGGACGTGCAGATGGAAGAGGACAACGACTGGGATCCGCGCCTCAACGTGCAGGCGGGTGTCTGGCTGCCGAAGGTTGCGGGGCGACGCGCCATCCGGCTCGGTTTGGAGCTCCTCACGGGTCCGTCACCGCTGGGACAGTTCCAAGGCCAACACACCACACAGATCGCCGTCGGCGCCTTCGGCAATCTCTAGGGCATCACAAGAACAAGGGCCCCTCCCCCGAAGGGAAGGGGCCCACAACTTCTGTTCCCTACGCCGTCGCCTTACGGCAGGATGGTAAGCGTATCGAGTGTTGCCTGCAGGACACCCTGCACCCACATCGGCGAGTGGATACCGACGCTCCGGTCTTCCCTCAGCATCTGCCAGTTGAGGAAGGCCGCCGCGAGATCGCCCCGGATCACGAGAGGTGTGGTGCTCGAAGCAACGACGTACCCATCGACGTCGATGATCCCCCTCGCGAACAGATCGGCCTCGATGAGATCGAGCAGGTTCTGCACGTTCGTCTGACGGCTGGTCGCGTCG
>JBDGYO010000342.1:0-3378 GCA_039584015.1 Gemmatimonadota bacterium
ATCGGTCGTACTCTATAAGGAAGGGGAGGGCTACCCCGAATTCGATGAGGAGAAGGCGCAGCGGTTCGTCGCCGGGGTTGTGGATCGCCTCGAAACGCTGATCGTGGATGTGATTGCCAAGTGGGACCGGGCGGGTCTCTGAGGGTGGTCGGCGGACGCGCGACCCCCTGCAACTCACTTGTCGCCGCGCCGGTCCATCCGTACGTTCCCGAGCATGTCCAAGGCTGAAGAGGCCGTGCGGGAGCCACTCAGCGACGCGGGGCTCCGCATCATCGCCGACGTCGCTGGGTACCTCGCGGCCGGGCTCGGCTGTCCTGGCGCGCGGTCTCGACTCCGAGAAGTGCCGCGTGTGGGTGCGCACGGCCGACGGTACCGGGTACCGCGCCATCGTGGGCGAGGGGGTCCCGACACGGGAGGATCGCCCTGCGGAGCAGGTGGCCGGCTGGCTCAGTGCCGACGAGCCGATCCGGCGGGAGGGTGACGGCTGGCGGCTGCGGTTCCCGCTGCGCTTCGAGGGGGAGCCCCTCGGTGCACTCGAGGCGACGGTACGTGACGGCGCCAACGCCACGACGTTCAAGAGTGTCGTGGGGATCGTGGCGGACATTCTCTCTCCGCTCATCGCCTCGTTCGAGCTGTCGGAGGATTTGGCGAGCGAGGTCGCCGCGCGCACGCGCGAGATCGACTCCCAGCGCCGCTTCACCTCCAAAATCATCGACTCCCTCCCCGTCGGTCTGTACGTGATCGACCGCGAGTACCGCATCCAGGCCTGGAACCGCAAGCGGGAGACCGGCACGCGCGGTGTGGATCGGGGCGAGGTCCTGGGCCGCCCCGTGTTCGACGTGCTGCACCGCCAGCCGCACGTGCTCCTCAAGCGGGAGTTCGACCGGGCGTTCTCCACCGGCACGATGGAGCAGATGGAGACCGAGTCCACTGCCACGGGCGAGGTGCGCAACTACCGCGTCACCAAGGTTCCCATGCGACTGCACGACGACGACGTGAGTCACGTCATCACGATCGGTGAGGACATCACGGACTGGAAGCGCGCCCAGCAGCAGGTCTCGCACTCGGAGAAGCTCGCCGCGGTGGGTCAGCTCGCGGCCGGGGTGATGCACGAGATCAACAATCCACTCGCCACCATCGGTGCCTGCGTCGAGGCACTGACGTTGCGGTCAGAGGAGCTGACGCCGGTCGAGCGCCAGGGGTACGAGGAGTACTTGCGCATCATCGAATCGGAGCTGGCGCGCTGCAAGTCGATCGTGGACGGGCTGCTCGACTTCTCACGGCCCAAGACGCGGGTGAAGAAGCCGGCGGCCCTCAACCAGGTCGTCGAGGATGCGCTGTTCCTGGTGAAGCACCACTCCCGGTTCAAGGCAATCACGCTGGAGCGCGAACTCCACGATGGGTTACCGGAGATCCAGGCCAACGCCGAACAGCTGATCCAGGTCTTCCTTTCCCTAATGCTGAACGCGATCGATGCCATGGAGGGGAAGGGCCTGCTCACCGTGCGCACCCTGCTCAACCCCGAGCGGTCCGACGAAGTGCAGGTCGAGTTGACGGACACCGGCATGGGGATCCCGCGCGAGGACATCGCCAAGATCTTCGAGCCCTTCTACACCACCAAGCTGCCCGGTCAGGGCACCGGACTCGGGCTCTCGATCTGCTACGGCATCGTGCAGGAGCACGGTGGCCGCATCCAGGTCGAGTCCCAGCTGGGACAGGGCTCCGTGTTCCGGGTCGTGCTGCCGGTGGGGCAGCCGGGGGAGAGCGCGTGAAGGTCCTCGTCGTGGAGGACGACCAAACCGTCGGGAAGTTCGTTCGTCGGGGGCTGGAGGAACAACGCTATCACGTTGACTTGGTAGACGAGGGCAACGAGGGGCTGGAGCGCGCGTCCTCGGCCAGTTACGACGTGATCGTGCTCGACCTGCGGCTCCCCGGCATGTCGGGCGTGGAGGTGCTGCGCACGCTGCGCGACCGCGGCGTCACGACGCCGGTCCTGGTGCTCACCGCCCAGGATGCGGTGGAATCGAAGGTGGAGGCGCTGCGCACCGGCGCGGACGACTACGTGACCAAGCCGTTTGCGTTCGAGGAGCTGCTCGCGCGGGTGGAGGCCCTTGGGCGCCGGCCGCGGGAGATCGCGCCGCCCGTGCTGACGGTGGCGGACCTCACCATCGACA
The DNA here is from genome assembly GCA_039584015.1 of Gemmatimonadota bacterium. Classification (GTDB taxonomy): domain Bacteria; phylum Gemmatimonadota; class Gemmatimonadetes; order Gemmatimonadales; family GWC2-71-9; genus WVYX01. The sequence continues at coordinate 2,175 of JBDGYO010000342.1, forward strand.
CGGGGAGGCACGAGGTGCAACGCGGGGGCAGCGAGATCGAGCTCACCCCGAAAGAGTACACCGTACTCGAGTACCTGGCCCGCAACGCCGGGCGGGTCATGTCGCGCACTCTCATCACCGAGTATGCCTGGGATTATCACTTCGACCCCGGCACCAACATCGTCGACGTGGTGATCAACCGTCTCCGCAAGAAGGTGGACCACGGCTTCAAGCCGAGGCTGATCCACACCATCCGCGGCGTGGGCTACGTGCTCAAGGCGGACTAGGCCTCATGCAGACCATCCGTGAGCGCCTGGTGGTCGGATACGCCATGGCGCTGGGCGCGACCATCGTCCTGTTCGGCGCCATCATCTATTACGTGCAGGGCTCGCAGGCGTTCGCCGAGCTGGACAGTCGCGTGCGGTTGGAGTCCGATCTGATCGCAGCGATTCTCGGTGAGTCGTTCCGGGCCCGCGACACGGTCGTGGTGCGGGATCCGCAGACCGGGAGCCTGGTCCTCACGCCCGACGTGGCGTCGTTGCTCGAGGGGGTGCCCGGCTACGTCATCGTGGTGGGACGGGGCCGCGAGCTGGTTCACCTGTCGGCGGATGCGCGGGCGCTGCCGTTCGGCTCCGCCCAGGCGCTGATCGACGTGGCCGCATCCCCGGACACGACCGGGCGCTTCGGGATCGTGAGTCTTGCGGCGCCGCTCGGACCGGTGCGGTACTTCGTGCGGCCTATCACCGAAGCCGGTCCCCAGGTGACGGCCGTGGTCTCCGGCGCGCCCACCTCAGGATTCGTGGTGAGTCCCCCGCGACTGCTCACGGCCATGCTGTGGACCGCGCCGTTCGTGATCGCGGCCTCGCTCTTCATCGGCTACCTCCTCGTGGGCCGGACGCTGCGCCCGGTGGAGCAGATGGTGGACGAGGTGGAGGCGATCACCGACGGCCGCAGCCTGCATCGCCGCCTGGCGGAGCTCGGCAGCCAGGACGAGTTCGCCCGCCTCAGTGGGACGCTGAACGCCATGCTGGCCAGGCTCGAGCAGAGCTTCCACCTGCTGCGTCGCTTCACCGCCGATGCCAGCCACGAGCTCAAGACACCGCTCACCGTACTGCGCTCGGGTATCGAGCGGTCCATCACGCATCCGGAGACGCCGGCCGACGTCATGGCGATGCTGGAGGAGACCCTGTTCGAGGTGAACCGCATGGCCGAGTTGGTGGACGCG
>JBDGYO010000343.1:0-3207 GCA_039584015.1 Gemmatimonadota bacterium
GCACGCGTCTGCGCATCACCAATGACAATCTGCGTTCGTTCTTGGCGATGTCGATGTTCTAGCTGCCCCCTCGGACGACATACTCGGCCCGACGGTCCTCGCGGAACACCGCACTGGCCACCCGCACCACATCCTCTACCCCAACGGCCCGCAGCCTCGCCGCGGTCTCGTGAAGCTCGGCGATGGTACCGTACACCCACGCCTCTAGGATCTCGCCGGCCACCGCCCTACCACTCTGCTGCCGCACCTCGACCAGCCCCGCCGCGTAGCTGCGGGCCCGCTCGAGCTCCTCCACCGAGGGCGGCTCCGTGACGACGCGCTCGAGCTCGGCCAGCATCGCCTCCCGAGCTTCCGTTTCCCGGTCGGGTGATGTGGCAATGTAGCTCAGCACGGCTCCCGCCCGGCGGGCGAGCCACGGCGCGACCGCCACCGTGTACGCCAGCGACCGTTTCTCCCGCAACTCGTCGAACAAGCGCCCGGCGAGCCCACTGAGCAACGCCGCCAGCACTGTGATGGGGTACCGGTCGGCCGAGGCGAAGGCGGCTGCCGGGAAGGCCATGGCCAGTGCACTCTGCTCCTTGCGCCGGGCTTCGTGCGCCCGCCCCGCAGCCCACACAGGAACGGCGGCTTCATCACGGCCGGACTCCCGTGCGGGCCACGCCGCCAAGGGGGCGAGCGCCGCATGCAGCTCCTCAGCCTCCAGATCACCCACCGCAACCACCACCGCGCGTTGCCCGGCGACGCGTCCCGCCCACTCCCGCACCAGCCCTGTATCGAGCGCCGTGACCACGTCCGGCTCCCCCAACGCCGGCAGTCCATACGCATGACCGGGAAACGCCTGTCCCAGCACACGCTGCAAGGGATGGCGGAGCATATCGTCCCGGACCCGGCGCGCGTCACTCGCCTGCAGGGTCCGCTCCACCTCCACATCCTCGCTGCGCAACTCGGGCTCGAGCGCCACCATCCGCAGCAGCTCCGCCGCATCGCGCACGGCGTCGCCCCGCACGGTCATGCCCCAGCCGATTGTCTCCGCCCCGACGCTCGGGGCGAGCCCGCCGCCCAGCATCTCCGCCGCCTGCGCTAGCTCTTCGGCGGTGAGTCCGCCAGCACCGCGCAGGGCACTCCGAGCCAGCAGCCACGAGATGCCCGCGTTCGCGTCCGTCTCCTGAGTCGTGACCCCGGGAACGTGGACCAGCACTGTGACAAGGCCCGCCCCCCGCTTGGACCGTGCCAATACGTCCGCGCCGGGATACGCGCGGTGCACCACACCGGCGGCGTGGCGCGTCGGCTCTCCGAGGAGAGGAAGGGCTTGCCGACTGGTGACGGCACGGGGCGCAACCGCGGTCAGTTCCGTCCGGGTCGCACCGTCCGCAGGCGGCCAGGCACCTTCGAAACGGGTGGTCCCGCCCTCCGCCAGGTAGAAGAACGCGGCGGCCGCGGCGGGATCGAGGTACTGCTCGGCCACGCGCCGGATCTCGTCGGCTGTCACCGCCATGTCCAATCGGTAGAGCTCATCGGCGAGGCGGTAGTCGCCCAGCGCCTCGGCCTCGCACAGGACCGAGGCGCGCCCGTCCATCGACTCGAAGCGTCGCGCCCACTGGGTGGCAACCAGCGCCTTGGCCCGCTCGACCTCCGCAGCAGCCGGCGCGTCGCCGCGCAGCGCCTGGACCAGCTGCAGGCTCCGTTCCAATGCCGCGTCGAGACGGTCCTCCTCTCCCTCCAGCCCGAGCTCGAACACGCCGACCTCGGTTGGCGTGTAGTGGCCCGCGCCGGCACTAGCTGCGAGCCCCGGCGTACGCACGGCCCGGTAGAGCCGCGAGCCCCGCCCGGTTCCCAGGATCGTCGCCGCCATATCGAGGGCGGCTGCGTCCGGATGCAGCGTTCCCACGGTGCGCCATCCGACGTTGGCAAGCGGACGCTTCACGTCCCCGCGCTCGACCTGCAGCGCGGGTGGCGCCGCACCGGACTCGGGGGGTGAGCATTCGACCGGTGTTACGGGCCGCTCCCACGGTCCGTAGACGTCCATGGCCAGGCGCAGCGCACGGTCCGCGTCCACATCCCCGGCAATCCCCACGATCACCCGCCCGGGCGTGTAGCGGCTCGTGTGGTACGCCAGAACGTCGTCCCGAGTCAGGCGCCGCAGACCCTCCTCGGTCCCGATGCGCCAGCGCCGCATCCGATGCACCTGGAACAGCAGTGCGTACAGACCCTCCGTGGCCACCGCACCGGGCGTGTCCAGCTTCCGCTTCGCTTCCTGGATGATGACCTCGAGCTCCCGCCCCAGCTCATCGCCATCGAGCGCGGAGTGCATCAGCGCGTCAGCCTGCACGTCCAGCGCACGCTCGAGCCCCCCCGCGGTCGACGGCAGCACCGTGTAGTAGATCGTCTTGTCGTAGATGGTCCCGGCGTTGATGTAGCCGCCCACGAGTTGTGTCTCTCGGGCGATGTCACCCGGTTTCCGGCGTGCGGTGCCCTTGAAGTACATGTGCTCCAGCACGTGGGCGATCCCGACCCACTCGTCGGGCTCGTCGAAGTAGCCGGCCTTCACGTGAGTCACGACGGCGACTACCGGTGCCGAGCTATCGCGCTGCACCAGGAGGGTGAGCCCGTTGGGCAGTACCAGCTTCGCAACGTCGTCGGTCCACGACATGACAGCTACGCGGATAGGGGTAGAATACCGAACACCTCACCCTCGCCGCGGGTGAGGTGTCGGATGATACAGCCGCCCGACGGGGGCCGGGTCAGCGCAGGATCTTGAGGAGCCCCGCCACGGCAGCGCCCTGCACGAAGCTCTCCACGTCCGTCACTGGGACGATCACGCCCGTTTCGAGGCGACTCCGCTGCGCTACCCGCTCCATGTACTGGCTGAGCGACGCGCCGAGTCCGTCCCGGTCGTCCATCTTCATCTGGAAGACGATCTCTTCCCAGGTGCCGGCATAGGTCACCCCGGAAGTGGTCTTCACCCGGTGATCCGTCTGGGGGCGGCGCTGCATGCCCTGGAGCTCCTGCAACAGCGTGCCGAAAAGCTCCAGCTGGCGGGGATCGCGGATCGTGCCGTCGGGCTGGATGGCGGCGATCTCGGCAAGCAACCGATCCACCGGGTCCTGCTCGCTGACCAGCTCGCCCAGACGCCGCTGCCATGGCGCAAGCTCGGGGTCGCCGCTGGGGAGCCGGTAGATGGACTTCTTGAGCTCGATGGTCCTCCAC
>JBDGYO010000044.1:0-12506 GCA_039584015.1 Gemmatimonadota bacterium
TTCGCAGCCAGGGTGTTCACCACGCGGTCGGCTCCCACGCTCTGCGGCTCGTCCACGTCGAGCGTGACGGGCAGGGGTGAGTCCGGCCCAACCTGCGTGGGGCTGAACCCCAGCGCGAGCTCGATCCCCTCCGCCAACACCTCGGTGACCACCGGCGCCACGGATGCCTGCACCGCCGCCCGCACTTCGTGAGTGGAATGTCCCGCATGGGTCAGGAAGGAAGTGAGCATGGCCGCCCACTCATCGGGTGTGCGCGTGGTGACGGTGGTGACACGCCAGTGCGCGACCAGCCGATCTCCCACGAAGAGTCCAAGCGTGATCTCGGTGTTACCGACATCGATGGCGAGGAGCATGGAAGCGCTACCGGATGCCCCTGAGCAGCCCCCGCCGTCGCCACACGCCGTAGCACAACACGCCGACGGCGATCAGGTGCACCGCGAGGAACTCCCAACCCAATACCGGGGTCGCTCCATCGGCAGGGAGCGGCGTGGCATGGATCAACGAGGCGTGACCGGCCGTCACCACGGCCGTGTAGACGCTCGCCACCAACAGAGTCCCGGACAGCACGTACACCGATCCGGCCCCGATCGCACCCAGCGTCACCAGCCACCAAGGTGGGGTCACCCCGGACAACAGCGGCGCGACCGCGAGCCACCAGAGCAGCGCGACCGCCGCCGAGGCCAGCACCAGGACGAGGCCGGCGTGGTCCGGGTGACCGATGAGCAAGCGGCGGAACGCGAGCTCAAACGTGACGAGGCCGGCCGCCACACCGATCACCGTGAGGAACACGAGGGAATCCACGGCCGTCGTGCTACAGCCGGCGGCCTCCGGTCCCCCCTGCGTTGATAGCAGGCAGAAGGTCGCGTCCTCACCTCCGCCGACCATCAGGCCCGCGATGGCCACCACCCAGGGAGCCAACCCGGCCAGCGCTGCCACCACATACCACTCGACGAAGCTGCGCTGCTGCACGTAGGCGAGGGCGATGCCCCACGCGAGCACGCCCGCGACGACCACCACGAACATCCCGGGGGTGAGAAGCCCGGTGAGCTCCGGAGAGCGCGAGGGGCGGGTGGCCACGATGAGCGCGCCGGCCACGAGCGCCACCACGACCAGCATGACGGTCGAAAACTCCTTGCGCCACGGACCGTTGGGCCAGAGCCCCAATGGGAGGTGCATCCCCCGCAGGATGAACCCTGCCACGATGCCGAGACTGAGCGGCGCGATGGTGTCCCCGGTCACGCCGTGCAGCGTCTCGGTGTGGAGCAGCCACCACGCCGCGATCACCAGCAGGATCGCCGCGACACCCCGTGCCCACAGCGGCAGGTCAAGCTGCGGCAATGCTGCCTCCCACGATCCGCTCCATGCCCTGCTCGGTTTCCACCAGCAATGCTCCCTCGCGGTCGATGCCCATGAGCCCGGCGGTCACCTCAAGGTCGCCCAATGCACGCAGCACCGCGAGTCCCGCGCGCAACCGTCGCGAGCCGCCCCGCGAGCTCCTCGAGCGGCACACCGTCGTACGACGTCACCGCACCAACGCCCACACGAGCGTCACCGCACCCAGCGTCCAGCAGTAGGGCGCGAAGCGGTGAAACGCCCCCCGCTTTAGCAGCGCCACCAGGAACCGAATCGCCACGATGCCCGAAACCAGAGCCGCCGCGAAGCTCAGCGCCAGCGGTCCGCCCCCCACGGATGCCATATCGGTCGAGACGTGCGGAATCTGAAGCACCGCCGCGCCGGCGATCGCTGGGATCGCCAGCAGGAACGAGAACTCGGCAGCGCGCACCGGATCGACACCGTGCCACATGCCGGCGGCCACCGTGGCGCCGGAGCGGGAGATCCCCGGCATGATCGCCAGTGCCTGTGCCAGTCCGATTCCGGCCGAGCCACCCAGGGTGGGCTCCTCCCGCCGCGATGCGCTGAGCACGCCGCGCGTGCTCCACAGGATGAACCCCGTCACCAGAAAGTCCGCACCGACGATCAGCAGGGAGTCGAAGACCCGCTCGAACCACCCGGCGAACAGGAGACCGACCACGGCAGCAGGAACCGATCCGATGGCCAGGAGTCCGATGTAGCGCCACGCGGAGCGCTCCCCTCTTGCTGCGCCCACCAGCAGCGCACCGAGCCGCGCGCGGTACACCAGAGCCACCGCGAGCAACGTCGCCACGTGTACCGCAACCTCCACCAACACGCCAGGCGTCGCGAGGCCGACCGCCGCCTCGACCACGACGAGGTGTCCCGAGCTGGATATGGGAAGAAACTCCGTCAGCCCCTGCACCACCCCCAAGAGCAGTCCTTGCCAATAGGTCACTGCTCCATCACCCGCGCGTAGAGCGCTTCGTAGCGGGGCACGACCCGCTCGGCCGAGAAGCTCTGCGCCCGCTCGACGGCCGCGGCCCGCGCCGCCCGCCAGCGCTCAGGCTGGAGCAGCTCGACCGCCGCGTGTGCCAACGCTTCCAAGTCACCCACCGGCACGAGCCGGCCACTCACCCCGTCCTGCACGACCTCGCGAAGCCCGCCAACGTCGCTGGCCACCACAGGGACTCCACACGCCATCGCCTCGAGTGCACTCAACCCGAACGACTCCGACGCGCTGGGCAGCAAGAAGAGGTCGGCGGCTCGCAACAGGTCGGCCACCGCATCCACCTTTCCCAGGAACTGCACGTTCTCGCCCAGCCCGAGACGCTCCACCTCGGCCTCCGTCGCCGGCCGCTCGGGACCATCCCCCACCAGCACCAGTGCGGCGTCGACGTGCTCACGCAGCTTCGCCAGCGTCCGGACCACGTCGGGCACCCGCTTCACCTCCCGGAAGTTGGAGATGTGCATGAGCACCTTCTTGTCGCCGGGAACCAAGGCCGAGCGGCAGCTGGGGTCGTCCGACGGGTAGTATTCCTCCAGGCTCACGAAGTTCGGGATCACGTCGATGCCGCACTCCACGCAGCCAAACGCGGCGTACGTCTCGTCCTTGAGGTACTGCGACACCGCGGTCACGGCGTCGGACCGCTCGATGGAGAACTTGGTGACGGTGAAGAAAGACTTCTCCCGCCCCACCAGGGTGATGTCGGTGCCGTGCAGCGTGGTGACGACCTTCAGGTCGTGCTGGTCGCGGATCATCTCCTTGGCGAGGAAGGCTGCCGTCGCGTGCGGCACCGCATAGTGCACGTGGAGGACGTCGAGCCGCTCGCGTAATGCCACCTCTTCCTGCTTCACCGCGAGGGCCAGGGAGTAGGGGAAGTACTCCAGCAATGGGTAGGTCCCGCTCAGATCCACCTCGTGGAAGAAGACGTGCTCCGCAAAGCCCCGCAGCCGAAACGGCGAAGCATAGGAGATGAAGTGGATCTCGTGCCCGCGGCGGGCCAGCGCGAGGCCCAGCTCGGTCGCCACTGCGCCGGAGCCGCCATAGGTCGGATAGCAGGTGATCCCGATGCGCATCAGTCGCTCCGCTCCTCCCACAGCGCGGCGATGCGCCGCGCCAAGACGTCCGGTCCGTCCGTCGCATCCAAAGTTACTACGGGATGACCGATCAATTGGTGGCGGAACCAGGTCTCCTGGCGCTTGGCGTAGCGGCGCGTGGCTACGGTGATCATCCCGGCGAGCTCCTCCTCCGAGAGCGTGCCCTGGAGGTGCTGCACCACCTCGCGGTAGCCGACCGCGTCGAGACCGGGCGCATTGGGGGCGACGCCGCGTGCCACCACGCGGCGCACCTCGTCCACCAGTCCCGCCTCCAGCATCGCGTGAACCCGCGCCTCAATGCGCTGGCGCAGCACCTCGCGCGGTAGCGTGAGATGCACGTACCAGGGCCGCATGATCCCCTCGGCCTTGGCCCGGGCCTGCCACCAAGAGAGCGGTCGACCGGTGAACAACGCGATCTCGACGACCCGTTCGGCGCGCTGCCGCCCCCCACCACCGTACTGCGGGTCGAGCCGGGCAGCCCAACGACCCAGCCCCTCAGCATGCCGCGCCCACAGCCGCAACTGGTCGCGCCGATCCCTGGGCAACGGCGGTTCCCGAAACAGGCCGTCGGCCAGGGCTCTCACGTAGAACCCCGTACCGCCCACCACGATCGGACGTCGATCACTGCCCGGATCACGCAACCAGTTAGCGGCGTCCGCGGCGAATCGCCCGGCACTGTACCGCTCCCCTGGATCGACGAGATCGATCCCGAGGTGGGGCACCAGGCGCCGCTCCTCGGCCGTCGGCTTGGCCGTGCCGATGTCGAGGCCGCGATAGACCTGGCGTGAGTCGGCCGAGATCACCACCGGGGCCCAGTACTCGCACAGCGCCAACGCCACCGCCGTCTTCCCGACGGACGTGGGTCCCACGAGTACGGGGATGAGCGGCTTACGTTCGGCCAAAGCGGCGCTCCAGCTCGTGGCGCGGGAGGCGCACGATGGCGGGCCGGCCGTGCACGTCGTGGGGCGGGAGCTCGCAAGCGAAGAGCCGTCTGATCAAGCCGCGCATTTCCACGGGATCGAGCCGCTGCCCTGCCTTGACCGCCGCGCGGCAGCCATAGGTCGCGGCGAACCGCTCGAGCCGATTGGCGAGCCCGCCCAGCCGTCCCCGCGCGAGATCGGCCACCAGCTCCTCGAAGCACTGCCGCGCGTCGAAGCGCGGGTGGGGATTGGGCACCGCATGCAGCACGACCGAGCGACCCCCAAACGGCTCCACCTCAAAACCGATACGCGCCAGCAGCTCGCCATAGGTCTCGACCGCCTCGAGTTCCTCGGGAGCCAGATCGAGCGTCAGCGGCAGAAGCAGCCGCTGCGCCGCCCCGCCTTCACCCGTGAGCTCTGCCATCGCCTGCTCGAACAGCACACGCTCGTGGGCAGAGTGCTGGTCCACCACCACCAGCTCGTCATCGGCCTGGAACACGACGTAGGTGTTGAACACCTGCAGCAGCATGCGGGACCGATCGAGCTCCCCGTCTCCGTCTGCTTCGGCCGCTTCGAACAGGGAGGCGGCCGCGAGGGCTGTATCACCGCCTCCATCAAGGGACCCGGCGCGCCACGGAGCTGCCTCGCCCCGGTACGGCTCCGGCCTACCCGGCTCCGCCACGAAGGACTCGGCCGGACGGATGGCCCCCGCAGCGGCCAGGGGCGCCAGGCTCTCCCGCACGGCGGTTTCCACCGCTTCCTCCACCGCCCGCTTGTCGCGGAAGCGCACTTCGAGCTTGGCCGGGTGCACGTTGACATCCACCCGATCGCCCGGCACGCCGATGCCGAGGAACAGTGTGGGCCGCGACCCCGGGGTGATGGCGCCGCGGTAGCCGGCCTCGGCCGCCTGGATGAGGAAGGGATCCCGAAAGGGTCGGCCGTTCACGAAGAGGAACGCCTTGCGTCCGCTGGGGCGCGCGTCGGCGGGTCGTTGCACGAACCCCCGCACCGAGATGACACCACTGCTGTACTCCGCCGGCACCAGTTGGTCGGCCACGCCGCGTCCGAAGAGCGCGGCGATGCGGTCGGCCACGCTCGCTACCCGGGGCGCGTCCAGCAGGGAGCGCCCCTGGCTGGTGAGTGTGAACGCCACGTCGAGCCGGGCCAGCGCGAGCACATTGAGCGCCTGCGCTGCCGCACGCGTCTCCGCCTGGGCCGAACGGAGGAACTTGCGGCGGGCGGGCGTGTTGCCGAACAGCTTGCGCACGGTCACGGTGGTGCCCGGGGTCCTGGCCACCTCCTCGACCGTCTCCAGCCGTCCGCCCCGCACGAACAGCCGCGTTCCGACCCCGGAGACATTTCCGTTCCTCGCACTCGCCGTCTCCAACTCGAACTGCGACACGGAGGCGATCGATGCCAGGGCCTCGCCGCGAAAGCCGTACGTCGCCACCCCGACGAGGTCGGTTGGGGTACGAATCTTCGAGGTTGCGTGCCGATCGATGGAGAGGACCGCGTCGTCACGGTCCATGCCGCGGCCGTCGTCACTCACCTGCACGACGGTGCGTCCGCCGTCTTCCAACTCGACGTGGATGGCCGTGGCTCCGGCATCCAGCGCGTTCTCCACCAGCTCCTTGACCACCGACGCCGGGCGCTCGACGACCTCGCCGGCGGCAATCTGGTCGACGACGCGTGTGGAGAGGATCTCGATCTGTCCCACTAGAGCCGCACGACCTCGGTGCGCAGCAGCCAGCCGCGCTCGGTTCCCTCGGTGACCAGCACCCAAGCGCCCTCTACCCGCTCGATGCGCACAGGGGCGCCTTCCTCCAGCTGGAACTCCGAGGGTGCTGGCCCGTAGGGTGCGACCCGGAGCGGTGTCTGCGAGCTCATGACGAGCGCGACGGGGCGGGTGTAGCGCTGTCGCACGACGAAGCCGTACCCGGCGACGACGAGGGCGAGCATCACGAGCAGCACCGACCACCGCGCCCGCGCGCGCGCGGCCCACACGAGCCACATGACGAGCCACAGGACCGTCGCCAGCGCAAAGGCCTCGACCGGTGTCACGGGCGCCACCCACGTGAGCGCCGACGTTGACCCGCCGCCCCCGCCAGCGAGCGCCCGGCGAATGGACGGGTCGCGCGGTGCGAGGCGCACCGCTCGCAGCCATGCCGCACGCGCACGCACGGGCTCCCCCAGACGATCGAACGCCGCCCCGAGGTTGTACCAGTGCGCCGCCACGTTGGGCGCCGCCGCCGCTCGCGTCGCAAAGCTGTCCGCCGCCACTCGCACGGCCCCTGCTTCGTACAGGCGCTCGGCCGATTGCGCCACCGCTCCCTGCGCCAAGACGGTGGCCAGGAGGACGACGGTCGCCGCGCCCACGACGGCGGGGCGCGCCTTACCGGCGCCGCCCACCAATGCGCGAAGCACCTCTTGCACCTCGAGGGTCAGCTCCTCGGGATCGGTCGACCCCTCCGGACCGTACAGGACCTGCCGCAGCCGATCGCGCACCCGGGCGGCGTGCGCCGCGAGCGGAGCTTCGACGCCAGCCGCGCGCAGTGCGTCGGCCAGGTCGTCACTCGCGCGCACCCGCGCGAGCGGCACGAGCCCCTCGAGCACGTTGCGGAACTCGAACTCGAGCTGATACAGGGTCACGCCCGGCGCCGTCGCAGGCTTGCGGGGAACGCGGCGCCCTCTGCGCGACCACACGACAACGAATCGTGCGAGCCCGGCCGCGAGCGGCGGCAGCAGCAGCGCGAGCAGCCACATCCACCACGCCAGGCGATCCACCAGGGATTCCAACGATTGGGACGGTGCGGCAATCAGCGGCGGCACACTTTGCACGGGCGCCACACCACCCGATCCACTCGGCGTCACGAACTCGACGGGGGCGGCCGTGAGCGTAACGTAGGTTTCGCGACCCACGTCGAAGTACACGTACCGCGCCGCCGGCACACGGTGCGTGCCCGCGGAGTCCGCCACGACGAGGTAGTCGAACACCTTCGTGCCGCCGACACGGCCGTCCTCGGTAGCGAGCGCGACATTCACCTCTTGCGGATACGCCCGCAGTCCCACGGGCCACTCCAGCTCGGGTTCCGGCCACAACGCCACGTTGCCCTGCCCCGACAACTCGACCCGCACCCGTACGCCTCCGCCGATGCGAAGCTCGCCGGACGGCACCTCGATGCGGAACTGCAACCCCCGTGCGGCGGCGCCGCGGTAACCTAGCGTGCCGCGGCGACGGGGCTGCGCGCGCACCGTAATCGTGCGCGGCTCGCTCTGCACCTCGTGGCGCAACTCGCGGCTGAGGAACGACGAGGAGACGGGCAGGCTGTACGACACCGTCCCGGCGCCCACCTCGAGCCCACCGGCCGTGAGGGGAAAAACGACTTGATGCAACACGAACAGGTCGTACCAGCGACCGTTCACCCGGCGACTCGCCACCACGCCTGTCGGCGTGGGCCGGTCGTACGTCCATGCACCGCGCAGACTGGGCGGCTCGAGCGTGGGCGGGTTGCGCAGCCGGTTGCGCACCTCGCGCGGGAACCACGACACCACCACCAAGTCCACCTGATCGCCCAGCATGACGGGCTGCGTCGGGGCGAGCACCTCGAGCGTTACCTCTTCGGTGGAGAGCTCGGGAGGCGGAGACTCCTGTACCGCTGCTTCGATCCTCGGGTCGAGTCCCGTCGCCGTCCCGGCGTGCGGCGTCACCGTTACCGCGAAGGAGCTCGTTTGCGTCACCGCGTCGCCCTGCTGCACGCGCACCGGACCGATGGTGGCGTCCCCAGCACGCAGGGCGCGGAAGGTGAACTGCCGGGTGGTCAGCCGGGTGGGCTGTCCGGCGATCATGGATACGCTCGTGCGGTCGCGCCGGTTGATCAGCTCGAGGCCAACCAGGTCGGGATCGAAGATCTCGAGCGGCGCAGCGCCGCCGGCCTCGACGGTTACGGTGAGCAGCACCTCGTCCCCTACCAGCACCTCGTCCCGGTCGAGCCTGGCCGACACGCCGAGTTGCTGCAGCGGCAACAGTATGGCGAGCAGGAGCGCTACCACTCTTTCCTCCCCCGCGTCTCGCGCACCTGTTGGCGGCGCCGGTTCTGACGATAGCGCGTGCGCCGCTCCTCCTCCGCCATGGAGTTGAGGATCTGCTGTGCTTGCGCTGCGGACAGTCCCTCGGGCGGCAGCTCGTCGGGCGGTGGCGGCGACTCGCTCTCACCTGGTGGCGGAGGTCCCTGCGCACCGGCCGGTGGCAGCGAACGCACCGCCAGCTCCAGGTTCCACTTCGCCGCCCGACTCTGCGGCCGCAGCATCAGCGCCTCGCGGTAGTGGGTGCGTGCTGCCTCGAGGTGAACGGCCGCATTGCCCGAATCGGCTTCCGCGAGTCGCAGACGCAGCACCCCGAGATTGTACAGCGCCAGGAAGCGTAGCTCCGGCTCGAGCGACTCGCCCACCTGCTCCAACGCCCGCCGGGCGACGGCCGTGTCGCCCGCGGCAAGGGCCGCAGTGCCCAGGTTGAACAGGGTCGTGTCACCGCCCACGCCGGCGCGGACCTGCTCGAGGTAGAGCGCGGCGGCGCGCTCGTAGTCGCCTCCGCGCCACGCGTCGTCTCCGCGGTTGCGTGGGCCCTGCGCCTGGGCGCTCCCGCCCGCGACGAGGAGCAGCAGCGAGATCATCGCCATCGAGCGCCGCGTCGCCGTGTGTGCCAGCAGCACGAGGACCGCGAGGAGCAACGGGATCCAGGCGCGCGAGATATCCTGCGCGGCGGTGGACGTGGCCTGCGGGGAGCGCTTGTAGGCGGCGACCAGATCGCGCACGGCGCCGGCCTGGTCGGCCAGCTGCGCGGCCACCAGCACACCCTGCGCCGCGTCCGCCACGGCCGTGAGGATGTCGTCCCGCCGCGACGTGCCTACCACCTCCCCCGCGGGGTCGCGCTGGTAGCCGACGAGTGTCCCGTCGGGCTCTCGCACCGGAATGGGTACCGGCTCGATACCTCCCTCGGCCACCAGTACGAGCCGCACGCGATCGCGCCGCAGCCGCTCCGCGGCGCTCACCACCGCGGAGAGGGAATCGTGCGACTCCCCATCGGTGAACACCACGAGCACCCGATCGGCCACCGGGTCACCTGCAAAGAGCAGGTCTCTCCCCATGTCGAGTACCGTCGTCAGCTCTGTGCCTCCGGCACTGGTGAACTCGGGATCGAGCGCGTCGATCAGCAGGTGGAGTGCACTGCCATCCACCGTGAGGGGTGCGAGCGCGAAGCTCTGCCCCGCGAACGCGATCAGCCCGACGCGGTCGCCGCCCAGGTCGTACACCAGACGCCGCGCCTGTCGCTTCGCCCGTTCGAGCCGGGAGGGCGCGACGTCTTCGGCCAACATGGAACGGGAGATGTCCACGGCGATCACGAGGTTCAGCCCCTTCGTCTCGGCCTCCACCACCCGGCTTCCCCAGCGCGGTCCGGCCAGTGCGGCCGTGGCTGCGAGCGCCGCTACCCCGAGGGCAAAGGGACTCGAGCGGCCCAGTCGGCGGGCCCGCACGGCCAGCGTGCGCGACCAGCGCCGAGCGTGGCTCACCCGGGCGCCTCGTGCCCACAGCGCCATGAGCAGGGCCACGATGCCCACCGCGGGAGCGGTCCAGAGCACGAAGGGCGAGTCGAACGACACTACGGCACCCGAATCACGACCGTGGCCGCGATGAGCAGTTCCAGGGCGAGCGCACCCAGGCCCACGAGCAGCGGCACCTGGTACGCTTCGTTGTATTGGGTGTAGCGCGTCACCACGACCGGCGTCTTCTCCAGCCGGTCGATCTGCTGGAAGATGCGATTGAGCGCTTCGGGATCGGTGGCGCGGAAGTACCGCCCGCCAGTGAGGTTCGCGATGTCCTCCAACAGCACCTCGTCGATGCGGACCGGGAGGGTCTGGTAGCGCAGCTGCCCTTGGGTGCCCCGACCGATCGGCATGGGCGCCTCGCCCTCCGTGCCGACCCCGATAGTGTACACCCGGATGCCGAACTCGGCGGCCGCCTCTGCCGCCGTGCGCGGATCCAGCATGCCACGGGTGTTCTCCCCGTCGGTGAGCAGCACGATGACCTTGCTCGCTCCGGGCGCACGCCGCAGCCGGTTCGCTGCCGTCCCAATCGCCGTGCCGATCGCGGTGCCGTCCTCCAGCTCTCCCACCCGCAACTCACCCACCGCCTGCTCCAGCACGTGGTAGTCCACGGTGATCGGCACGCGGGTGAGTGCCTCGCCCGCGAAGGACACGAGACCGATCCGATCGAACTCCCGGGCCGCGATGAAGGAGATGGACTGCTCCTTGGCCACGTCGAGCCGGTTGGAGGGCGCGAAGTCCTCGGCGAGCATCGAGCTGGAGACGTCCACGGCGAGCACGATCGCGATGCCCTCGCTCGTCGTGTCCTCCGACGATATCCCGTACTCGGGTCCCGCCGCCGCGATGATCCACGCAGCGAGGGTGAGCGTGCGCAGGGCTGCCGGCGTACCGGCCAGCCACCGTCGGCCTTGCGGCGCCGTACGGAACTGCTGCGCGTCACTGTAGCGGGCGGCCGGCGCGGGCCGGCGACGGCGGTGCCACCACCACAGCGGCAGCGCCACGAGCAGCACCAGGATCAGGGGGCGCGCGAAGATCACGCCAGACGCTCCTTCAGGCGATCGGCCTGCTCCACGACTTCGACCACGTCACTCGGCACCGCCGGCGCGAACCGCGCACGCTCCAGCGCGCGGAGCACCTCACCGGTCTCGCGCAACGGCCACTCCGGCACCTCATCATTCAGCACGCGCAGGCACTCTTCGGTGTCGAGATGACGACCGGCCTGCGGAATCAGCTGGGCGATGTGCTCGCGCAGCCGGTCGGCGGTCACCGCAGCGACCGCGCGGGACTCCCCGGCAGTGACCCACCGCTCGATCGGCGGCTCCCCCAGCTCGACGTCGACGCCGCCAGGCCCCGGGCGAGGTCGCGTGCGCCTCCGGGCAACACCCCACGCGGCGGCAGCCCCGAGCACGAGGCCGAACAGCACAAGCAGCGGGATCACACGACTCGGGTTGCGGACCAGCGGGTCGGCCGCGGCCCGCGGCGTTGGCAGCGTGTCCTCCACCGGGATCACCGATGCCACCTCGATCCACGCCGTGTCCCCAGGGATGGTCTCGACCCGCCCGTCCGGGTAGAGCAGCTCCGCCGGCGGCATGGCGATAGCGTGGCGACCCGGCTCAAACAGGGCCACGCTGTAGAGCATCGTGAGGTCGCCCTCGGCATAGGCCGCCCGCGGTTGCGTCAGCGGCTCGAGCGCGGACGTGGCGGAGAGTGGCCGCAGGCGCGCCTGCACATCGGGCGCCGCGCTGATCCTTCGTACCAGTCGCACGGTATCGCCCACGGTCACATACATCGGCGACACCACCCACGTGGACAATTGCAGCACCGCCACTGCGAACAGCACGATCATCGCCGCAACCTGCGGGCGCGCTCGGCGAACGCGCGATGCAGCGCCTCTGCGTACGGCCGGTCCGTGCGCAGCGCGATGTGATCCACCTGCGCCTGCTTCAGGGCACGCGCCCGGTTCAGACGCACCTTCTCGGCCGCCATCGCGAGCGCCAATCGGGTGGGTCCGTGCGACGTATCCACCAGCACGCGCTCGCTCGACTCGGCATCCTCCAACTCGATCCACCCCGCCTCGGGCAACTCGAACTCGCGGGGGTCGTCCACCGTGATGGCCACGACCTCGTGCTTGCGACCGATGCGGCCCAGCTGATCCTCCCAGCCCGGTGCGCGGAAGTCCGACAGCACGGCGACGATGGAGCGGTGGCGCAGCAGGCGGGAGGCGTAGGCGAGCGCTGCCGCAATGTTGGTGCCCCGGTCCACGGGGCGAAACGCGATGAGGTCCCGGATGATGCGCAGCGCGTGGAGTCGGCCTTTACGCGGTGGTACGACGTGATCGATGCCGCCGGAGAAAATGAGAGCGCCCACCCGGTCGTTCTGCCGTGCGGCGGCCAGCGCGAGCACCGCCCCGACCTCGACACCCCGCTCCGACTTGTGGACCGGCGCCCCGAACTCCTCCGACCCGGAGCGATCGACCACGAGCAGGACGGTGAGCTCCCGCTCCTCCATGAAGGTCTTCACATAGGGAGAGCCCATA
>JBDGYO010000045.1:0-14356 GCA_039584015.1 Gemmatimonadota bacterium
CAGCAGCACGAGCGCGCACAGCGTTGCTCGCAGATACGTCATTCCTTCCCCCAGGTCTTCGGCGGTGAAGCTCTGAAGCTAATGGGAGCCGAGCCAAGTCGCTCGCCGCCACCAAGTTGAAGCCGGAGGGCGGCCTCCCCGTGCAACCCTTAACTCGTTGTCATACAACCAGTTAGAGCGACCCCTCACGACCCTGTGACGTAGGTCATGTTTCCCCCCCCCTTCCGGTGGCAGCGTGGTCGCTAGCCGACGGGACCCAGGGGCGACCTCTCTGGTCGAGTGCACACTCTCCAGCGTAAGGAGTGGGCTCTCATGTTCGAGTCGATGCAGACCTTGGTCCCCGGCGAGTGGCAGGGGGCCTTCACGTTCCTGACCGCGCCGGTCGCGTGGATTCCCGCGTGGCACGTGCAGATGATCAACGTCGCGTGGTACGGCGACTCGGCGACCCAGGTCATCCTCAAGCGGCTGCTGCTGATGCTGCCCACGCTGCTGATTCTCGCGGCGATGTGGTGCACCATGTTGTCGCTCTACACCCTTCCGTTCCGCTCCAAGCGGGGCCACTTCGCCACCGCCATGCTTATGGCGTGGTGGGATACGGGGCGCATGATCTGGCTGTTCTGGGCAGGAATGGTGCGACTGGTCGTCGTCCTCGTCGGGTGGACTTGGGGCATGATCCGGCTGGCGTTCAAGCTGCTCGGCGCCGGGATCAAGGGCACGTTCCGCTCACCACTCATGGTCCTGGATTGGACCTCGCGGAACTACTTCAAGCCGGGAGTGCCGTGGGTGGCGTTCCTCGCGCTCATGGTGTGGTGCGCGGTGGAAGCCGTCATCTTCATGTACACCCTGAGCCCGACGCTCTCCGAGGTTCTAACCGGGATCACGGGATACGAGCCTAACCCGCGCCTCATGAGCATCCTGCTCTGGGTCTTCCTGTACTTCCTGATCCTCGGCAGCTTCGCCTGCATCGAGGTGCTCAACCAGGCCGTCAAGAGCAAGCGGGTAGGCGAGATCATCCAGATGACGCTGGTCGAGCTCTCGGTGATGTTCTTCGAGGTGATCTTCCTCTACCGCGAGCTGGTGGACGCAATCACCCCGTGGATCGCACAGCAGACCAGCGAAGGCGTGCGGCTCGGCCTCGTCTCCACCTTGGCGCTGGCCTCGTTCGGCTGGATCGGCGTGCGCGGCATGACGTGGTTCCTGTTCGGACGCTTCGGCACGCCTGCCCTGCTGGCCGTGCTGTCGCGCGATACCATCCGCCAGGAGGCGATGGCGCCGGTCGCGCCGTCGACCGGGCAGCCCGACCTGTTGCGCGGCCCCATCGCGGCCCTCAAGGAAGAGGCCGCGTGGTTCCGGGAGCGCGGCGAGGAGATCTTCTCATTGCTCACGCTGCCCGTGCTGCAGCTCTTCGCGGCAGCGGTCAACTTCGTGCTGGTGCTGGTGACGTCGCGGCCGATGTTCGAGCTGCCGTTCAAGAATCTCAAGCAGGCGCTCGCCGTCTCGACGCCCTGGCGCAATCGCGAAAACGAGAAGACGGTCCCCAGTTTCGAGACCGTCCAGCCGGGAGGTATGCGATGAGATCCCGCCCCCTCGCATGGGCTGCAGTCCTGGGCGCGGTGGGCCTACTCGCGTGCATGACGCCCTCGGAGCGACCGGGGGCGCCGCGCTCGACCCTGGTCATCGGGGTCGACGTGAGCGGCTCGTTCCGCCGCGAGTATGATGATGCCATCGACTTTACGGCCCACTACCTGTACGGCCACCTGAACGGCCTGGGTGATCTCACCATGCCCTCGGCAGTCTTCGTGGGTTCGGTGGGTGGGGAACGCCTGGGAGAGACGAAGTCGTTCCAGCCGATCCACAGCTTTCAGGGCAAGTCGGTCGACGAGCTCTCGACGTACCTGCGTGAGCTGTTCCCGGCAGAGGACGCCTTCACCGACTTCAACATGTTCTTCGACCGAGTGGCCACCCACGTGAAACGCCGCAATCTCACGTTGGCGCCGCTGAATATCGTCATCCTGAGCGCGGCGATCGACCTCAACACGCTGGAGTACCTGTCGCGCAGCGTTACCGTGCGGCTGCTGTATCCGTCCCCGTCGGTCGCCCAGGACTGGGAGCGCCGCGTCCCGCGGCGGCGGGTCCGGATGTGGACGGTTGACGCCCCCGTGATGCACGGCTGGCGGGAGCAGATCATCACAGGTATCCCTGTCGAAGAGCAGGACGGCCTGTGGCGTTGGGTGAAAGACAACGTGGACTTCCGCGTTCGCAGTCGCAGGCTGTAGCATACGAACCTGACCATCGGAGGCGAGGCGGACGCATGGCGAAGGACGATCCCGGGGAGAAGCGAAAAGAGAAGGAAGCGGCGATCGTCGACAAGCTGTTGAGGCAGCTCCCCCATGCCGACCCCACCCTGGGGACAGCCGGGGCCAAACCCAAGCGTCCGCCTCCGCCGAAGTCGAGACCCCCACTCTCCTCCGGCCGACCCAAACGCGAGAGCACCCCTCTCGGCGTCTGGGTGAAGGTGCTCGTGGCGCTGGCGCTGGGCGTGGCGATTACGCAATGGCCCTACGCACATGACTGCGGGCTCGCCGCCGCGCCCTACCTGCTCGTGGTGGTCATGATCCTGGTCATGGCGGCATGGGCCGCTGCAGGGTCATGGAAGCACCGCCTTCCGGTGGCCCACGTGGTCTCGCTGGGGTTGCTCCTGTGGGGCCTCTTCTTGGGCGCTCAGGACGTGTTGCCCCGCGTGGGATACGCCGAGGCGGAGGGCTCGTGGGCCTGCACGGCGGAGCCGGAGACGGGGACACCGGCAGGCATTCCCGCGCTGCCGGACAGTGCGCTGCAGGACAGCGCAGGCGGGGCCGTGCCACCTGGAGCGGACGGCGCGGCGGCCCTAGATAGCCAAGAGGCGGCCCCGGCCTCGTCGGACCGGGAACCGCCCCCCGGAAAGAAGCGCCCTCCCGGCTCGTAGCTAGCCGTCGTCGGTCTTTCGAATCGAAGTAATCTCCTCTTCCTTGGCCACCTCCGCCGCCTCACGCGCGGCCGAGCCACTCGCCAGCCGCCACGCGGTGCCGAGCGCCAGGAAGAACCAGAGCAGGTCCCATCCGCTCATTGTCGCCTGCATGCGGTCCATGAAGCCCAGCTCACCGATGAAGAGCTGTGCGAAGTGCGTCGCCACCGAATCCATCTCGTCGTCGTCCATGACCGCGATGCGCTCATCCACGACCTCCTGGATCCGCACCATCACGCTATCCGGCAGCTCATCTTCCTCCCCCAATGCCTCGATGCTGGCGGTGAGGTCGGGCGGGAGCGCCGCGTTCTCGATCATGTCCACGAAGACGGCTTGTTGCAGCAGCTCCGGGCTGGCTGCGATCTCGTCGCGCAGCTCGGTGCGCACCCCGATCTCGATGATGAGCCACTTCCCGACCAGCAGACCCACGGCGGCGAGCACGGCCGCGCGCGCGCCGAGGCCCCGACTGGGCATGCCGGCCACCTTCAGCATGGTGAATCCGACCAGCCCACCGACGCCCCATGCCACCCAGCCGACCTCGTAGCCGGTGAACACCACGATCACGGCCCACAGGAATCCACCCGCCACGGCCGCGATGAGGCCCGCGATGACGGCGCTCTTGGTGCGTGACTCAGTCATGATCCCGCTCCCGCGTTGAACCACGTCCGGGACCCGACCGCCGGGCCCCGGGAGTAGCCTCAAGATCGGGGCAGGACGGAGAGCGACCGTGACGCCTGTCACCGGGGCCGAAACCTTCTCCAGCCTCCACCCGTAGCGCCAAGCAGGGGCCGCTGGACCGGCGGTCTCCAGCATCGATGGGAGGCTGACGTGACCGACGACGTGGTGATCCGCACACACAACCTGAGCAAGTCCTTCAAAGGGGTGGACGCCCTCAAGTCGCTGGATCTCGAGGTGCGTCGCAACTCCATCTTTGGATTTCTGGGTCCCAACGGCGCCGGCAAGACCACGACGATCAAGCTGCTGCTGGGGCTCGCACGACCGACGAGCGGCTCCGCAGAGGTGTTCGGCCACGACATCGTCGGCGACACGATTCACGTGCGGCGCCGCATTGGGTACCTGGTACAGGAGCCGCACTACTACGAGTACATGTCGGCCCGGGAGATCCTGCGCTTCACCGCACGGTTCTTCTACAGCGGTCCGCCATCGGCCATCGAGCAGCGGGTGGCGGACACGCTGGAGTTGGTAGGGTTAGCCGACAAGGCCGACCGGCCTATCAAGGGCTTCTCGGGCGGCGAGCGCCAGCGCCTCGGCATCGGGCAGGCGCAGGTGAACCACCCGGATCTCCTGATCCTGGACGAGCCCGCCGCCTCGCTGGATCCCATGGGACGGCGCGACGTGCTGGCGATCATGGAGCGGCTGCGCGAGCGGGCCACCGTGTTCTACTCCACGCACATCCTGGACGACGTGCAGCGGGTGAGCGATACCGTGGCCATCCTCAATCACGGTGAGCTCATCGCCAAGGCGCCGATTGAGGAACTGCTGGCCGGCACCCGCGGCCAGACAGTCTACGCCATCGAGGTAAAGGGCGACGGCGGCGAAGCCCGCAGGCGTCTCGAGCAGCAACCGTGGGTTCTCGACCTCCACGTGGAACCGGACACCGACCGCGCGGAGTGGCACGTCAGCGTCAGCGATGAGAACGCGGCGGAGTCACAGCTGCTGCGGCTGCTCCTGGCGGACGAGCGCACCACCGTCACCCGGTTCGGGCGCCGGACGTACAAGCTGGAGGACGTCTTCATGGACCTCGTGGAGGAGCACACCAATGGCCACTAGCATCCCACTCCAGGCCGCGGCTCCCTCCGGATGGCTGGTCGGCTTCAGTAACGTGGTGGGTAAGGAGTACGCGTCGTGGTGGAAGACACGCCGGTGGCTCACCCATCTCATCCTGTGGCTCGTCGTCATCAACGCGTTCCTGATCCTTGTCGGCATCGACGGTTTGCAGCGGCACACTCCCGACGAGGTGCTTGCCGAGCTGATCGAGGTCTTCTTGAGGGTCGGCGGACTGTGGACCACGATCGGGATCGTGGTTGCCACCCAGAGCTCTGTCCTGGGAGAGCGCCAGCTCGGCACCGCCGAGTGGGTGCTGTCCAAGCCCCTCAGCCGACCGGCGTTCCTGCTCTCCAAGCTGTCCGTGAACGGGCTGTCGTTCCTGTTCCTCGCCGTCATCATCCCGACGGTGGTGCTCTTCCTGCAGACCCTGTGGCTTGCCCTGTCCCAGCCGGAGCTGCGGTCGTTCCTGGTGGGCCTGCTCTTCCACGTAGAGCATCTCGTGTTCTATCTGGCGCTCACGCTGGCGCTGGGGACGTTCTTCGACAGCCGCGGGCCCGTGGCGGGCGTGGCCATGGGCTTCCTCTTTGCCGGCTTCATCCTGCCCAACATGTTCCCGGCCACGTTGGACTGGCTCCCCTGGGGCCTGCCAGAGCTGTCGGCGGCGGCAGCCCTCGGCCGACCGCTGCCCGTGATCTGGTATATCACGGTGATCACCTCGGTGCTGTGGACCCTGCTGTGCGTGCTGGTGGCGCTATGGAGGTTCGAGCGCGAGGAATTCTAGGGGGATTTCCCCGTTGCGCTGCCCGAAGGGACACACGATAATGGGGCGTCTCAAACGGAAGCTCCGACCATGATCCGTAAGTGGTTGATCCTGTCAGCGATCGTGCTCCTCTGCCTCCCGAGCACTGCTTGGGGGCAGTTCAAGCGGGGCGACGTGTCCGTCAACGTGGGGTACCAGTGGGGCGGCGGTCTGAACACCCGCGAAGGCCGCCTCGAACTGGAGCCCAGCATCAACTATGGGTTGGAGGTCGACATTCTGGCGCGGCGGGAGGGCGAGATCGTCCTGCTCTACAACCGCCAGGATACCCAGCTCAAGCTGGTCGGTGGCGGTGCGGTCCCCGACGACACCCTGTTCGGCGTCGCGGTGAACTACTTCCAGATCGGGGGGGCGGGCATCGCGCCGGTGGACGGCCCGGCGAAGCCCTTCGTGGCGCTCACGCTCGGTCTCACCTGGTGGGACCCAAAGACAAGCGGTGTGGGCAGTGAGTGGCGCTTCTCCGGGTCGCTGGGAGCTGGCGTGAAGATCAGCCCCACCCAGCGCATCGGCTTTCGCGCGCAGGGCCGCTGGTGGTTCAACATCCTCACGGCCGGCAGCCAGTGGTGGTGCGGGCTCCCCGGCGGATGCTACACCAGCGTCACAGGCACCGTGGTCAGCCAGGGTGAGGTCTCGGGTGGTCTGATGGTCAACTTCTGACACGGCCGGCTCGGCCGCATCCGCGCAGTGACGACGCAGGGCGCCCCTCGGGGCGCCCTGTGTCGTATTGGGGCCGCCGGGAACCCAGGGACACTTCCGGACCAGCCGGGGGTATACAGGTCCCGGAGGCAATGAAGGAGGGGACGATGCGGAGCGGATTGATCGCCTTGGTGAGCGCTGCGGTCTTCAGTGTACCCGCGCTGGCGCAGCAGCAGACGCTCGTGTCCGGAGGTCTCGAATCCGGCGGGTTCGGCGCCCCAGTCGTGCGGTTCTCTGAGATCAATGGCCAGTTTGCCGTGCTGGTCGGTGGACGGGGCGGGTGGATCATCAACCATACCTTTGTGCTCGGGGCCGCCGGATACGGCGTGGCCACCGACGTGTGGGTGGCCGGCAACCCCAACCGCCGGGGGCTCGAGTTCGGCTACGGCGGTGCGGACCTGGAGATCATTCTCGGTTCCGACGCCTTGATCCACGTGACGTTCAATACCCTGATCGGGGGAGGCTCCTACCGGCTCAACTACGGCGGCCCGTATGACGGGGTGTTCGTGCTCGAGCCGGCGCTCAACATCGACCTCAACGTGACGTCATTCATGCGGCTGGGCGCGGGCGGGGGGTATCGCTGGGTGACCGATGTGGATATCGTCGGTTTCACCGACAGCGACTTCAGTGCATTTTTCGGGTCGCTGGTGCTCAAGTTCGGGAACTTCTGACCCGAGCCGATCTTCGCCGCGAGGTCGTGGACGGCGGGAGGCCACCGGTTTCCCGCCGTCTTTCTTGTTGCAGGGAGCCGATGATGACGACGCTGAGGGGTGTGGTTGCCATGCTCCTGCTGACCGGAGCGCCGGTGGTGCTCGCGGCCCAGCAGGAGCCGCTGGGGAGTCTCGACGGGTTCGTCCGGACCGTGATGCGCGACTGGGAGGCGCCCGGCGTGGCGGTGGCCGTGGTGAAGGACGATCAGGTCGTCTTCGCCAGAGGCTACGGCGTGCGCCAAGTGGGCGGGGCGGAGCCGGTCGACACCGAAACCCTGTTCGCGATCGCCTCCACCTCCAAGGCCTTCACCGCCGCGGCCGTGGGCATGCTCGTGGACGAGGGGCGCGTGGGGTGGGACGACCGCGTGACCAACCACCTGCCGGGGTTCCAGCTGTACGATCCGTACGTCACCCGCGAGCTCACAGTGCGTGACATCCTCTCCCACCGCAGCGGGCTCCCGCGAGGTGACCTGCTGTGGTACCTCTCGCCCTTCGACCGCGACGAGATCCTGCAGCGTGTGCGCGGGCTCGAACCCAACTGGAGCTTCCGCTCACACTACGGCTACCAGAACATCATGTTCATCGCGGCGGGGCAGCTGGTGGAGGCAGTTACCGACACCAGTTGGGACGATTTCCTGCGGCACCGCATCTTCGACCGGCTCGGCATGCGAACGTCCACCACCAGGTTCACCGAGCTGCAGCAGCGCGCGAACGTCGCGACGCCGCACGGCAAGATCGACGGGAAGGTCACCCCCATCTCCTGGCGCGATTGGGACAACGTGGGCGGCGCCGGCGCGGTGCATTCCAACGTCGCCGAGATGGCGCAGTGGATCCGGATGCAGCTCGGCGAGGGCACGTACGAGGGCCGGCGCTTCCTGTCGGACAGCGTGGTCCGCGAGATGCGCCAGCCCCAGACGATCGTTCCGCGCGACAGCGTGGACGAGCGGCTCTTTCCCGAGAGCCATTTCTACGCTTACGGCCTCGGCTGGCGGCTCATGGACTACCGCGGTCGCCTGGTGGTACGCCACGGCGGCGCGCTCGACGGCATGCGCACGCACCTCGCCCTGGTCCCGGAGGAGGAGCTGGGCGTGGTCGCGATCACCAACGTGAACGAGAGCCTGGTGCCCCAGACGATCGTATGGCAGGTGATCGACGCCTACCTGGGCCCGCGCGACAAGAACTGGAACGACGTGTTCAAGGAACTGGACGAGCGCAACGAACGCCGCGCCGACTCGCTGCGTACCGTGACGGAGAGCGAGCGCGTGGAGGGAACGTCCCCCACGCACGCGCTGCTCGAATTCGCGGGCACCTACGAGAGCGAGCTGTACGGAGAGGCGGAGATCGCGGAGGAAGACGGGCATCTCGTGCTGCGCATCGGCCCGTGGTTCACCGCCGATCTCCAGCACTGGCACTTCAACACGTTCCGCGCGCAGTGGCGCGACCGCTACATGGGCCGGGACTTCGTGACCTTCCAGGTGAGCCGACGCGGCAAGGTATCGGGGATGGAGGTGCAGGGGTTCGGATTGCTGCGGAAGAAGCAGGACGCCGAGTGAGTCGATGATCGGCCACCAGCCGCTGGGGCACCCCAACCTCCCGGAGGAAGCAACATGAGCGCAGGGAACGCATCCGGATTTCTCTCGAGCGTGGACCGCATGATCGGCGCCGCGATCGAGCGCACCGACCTCCCGCCGGGCCTCGGCGACGTGATTCGGCGGTGCCGCTCCGTCTACCAGGTCCGCTTCCCAGTGGAGATCCGCGGCGAGTGGCGGGTGTTCTACGGCTGGCGCGCCAACCACAGCGAACACCGCCTGCCGGTCAAGGGCGGGATCCGCTACGCCCTCGAGGTCGACCAGGACGAAGTCGAAGCGCTGGCCACGCTCATGACCTTCAAGTGCGCCGTCGTGGACGTGCCGTTCGGTGGCGCGAAGGGAGGCCTGCGCATCGACCCACGGGAATACACCGAGGAGGAGATCGAGACCATCACCCGGCGTTTCACCATCGAGCTGGACCGGCAGGGCTACATCAGCCCCAGTCTCAACGTGCCGGCGCCCGACATGGGAACAGGAGGGCGCGAGATGGGATGGATCGCCGACACCTACCGCACGTTGCACCCCGACGACATCGATGCCGCGGGGTGCGTCACCGGAAAGCCGGTCGAGTTCGGTGGCATCCGCGGACGCGTCGAGGCCACGGGCCGCGGCGTGCAGTACGCGGTCCACGCCCTGTTCCGGCATGCGGAGGACGTCAAGGCGGCCGGGCTCAAAGGGAAGCTCGCGGGCAAGCGGGTCATCGTGCAGGGACTTGGCAACGTGGGTTACCACGCTGCCAAGTTCCTCGAGGAAGAAGACGACACCAAGATCGTCGGCATCATCGAACGAGACGGTGCCCTCGTGAATGACGCGGGGCTCTCGGTGGAGCAGGTGCACACCTACATGCGCGAGCACGGCGGCATCAAGGGGTGCCCGGAAGGGCAGTACGTAGCGGATGGCGCCTCGGTGCTCGAGGCGGACTGCGACATTCTCATTCCCGCTGCTCTGGAGAGTCAGATCACCGCCGAGAACGCGGCGGCGATCCGCGCGCCGATCATCGTGGAGGCAGCCAACGGGCCGATCACGTACGAGGCCGATCAGATCCTGCGCGACGCGGGCAAGATCGTCATTCCGGACATGTACGCCAACGCCGGCGGCGTCACCGTCTCCTACTTCGAGTGGACCAAGAATCTCTCGCACATGCGGTTCGGCCGCATGGGGCGCCGCATGATGGAGATGCGATCGGAGACGGTGATCGACCTGCTCGAGACGGTGCTGGGGAAGGAAGTGCCCGAGGCCTTCGAGAACGCGCTGCGCAAGGAGGCCGACGAGCTGAACCTGGTACGGTCAGGGCTCGACGATACGATGCGCGACTCCTACGAACAGTTCCGCGAGACCTGGCGGTCGCGCGACGACGTCCCGGACCTGCGCACCGCCGCGTACATCGTGGCGATCGAGAAGATCGCGCATTACTACGAGAACTACGCGCCCTGAGGCGGCGGCGGCCAAGTCGCTACCAGAACACCCAGCGCGGCACGCGATGCTGAGCGAAGCGGAACCACTCGGCGGCCGCCGTGTCGACGGTGACCTCCACCCAACCGACCTGGGGTGAGCCGAACACCTCCAGGCGGGTGAAGTTCTCGAGCACCTGACCTGTTGCACGCCGCACCAGCGGCCGGTCCACGACGAACTCGTGGTCATCGCCGTGAACGAGCAAGACCGGACCCCCGAACTGCTCCACCTCCACCTCGAGCGACTCCAGAAACGGCTCGTACGCCTGCCGGTAGTCGTCGTGCACCGGAGCTAAGAACCCGGGGGCCGCGTGCATGCCGATCACGACTCCCAGGGCATTCATTGAATCGGCGTAGGCAAACGCGGACCGGAGCCACTCAGTGGCCGCGGCGGTGCGGCGTACCGTCTCCGCATCATCCAACGCCGTTCGGCCCGGGAAGACATCCAATCCGTTCCTGGAGCCTACGAGATGAACCGTGGCGAACACGAACCCCGCCTCAGTCCAGCGGGCGTTCTCCACGAACTCCGCCCACGCCGTGTCGGCCGCCTGAACCACGAGCGGCATTGCGGTCCCGCCCAGGCTCGTGGTCGGGTCGGCGAAGAAGATCTCGCGCAACCGCTGCAGTCGCTCCAGCGGCTGGTACGTGCCGGCGATCTGTTCGTGGCAGTCGGTCCACTCGTTGTCGCCCGGTGTGTACACCAGCGGGTGGCGCTGGCTCTGGAAGGTGGCGAGTCGATCACGGAAAAGCGCATCCGAGCAGGGGTACCAGAGGATATCCCCCACATGGATGACGAACCTGACATCGGACGCGTCGAGCTGCCGGATGGCTCGGCGAAACCGGATTTCTTCCACAGGCCCATACGGTGCGTCCCCCAGCACGGCGAAGCTGAAGGTGCCGGGTTTCCGCTCGGCGGGCGGCTCCTTGCAGGCGCCGCAGACGAATACGGCGGCCGCGAGGAGCGCGAGGCGTTCGTAGGCCATCACTGCTACCGAATCAACTCACGGCTAGAGCCCGCCGAGGAACTCCAACACCAGCTCATTGAACTCTTCCGGCTCTTCCAGATTCACCATGTGGGCGACATCCGGGATCACGACCTTGCGGGCGCCCGGCACCTGCTGGGCAATGAGATCGACGATGCTGATGATCTCCGGCATGTCGATGCTCCCGAGGATGGCCAGCGTGGGAACGCCGATCTCGCCCAGCCGGCCGATAGCAGGAGGATCCAGCTGTTGGCTCAGCTGCCAATAGCGCCAGCGCTCCCCGCTCCCCTCGAGCATCGCCAGGACCTTGCCCCGGACAGCGGGCTCCACCTCCGACGGCTCGCGTTCCGGACCGTCACACCAGTAGCGCGCGAAGACCTCGATGGCATCGGGCAGGCCGCCGGATTGGAACGCCGCCGTGAGCGCTGCCATGTACTCCTGCAGCCTCTCGCTGTCGAACGGGAAACCCGACAGCCCGGGACCGACCAGCACCAGAGCGCGAGTCATTAGCGGGTAGGTCAGCGCGAAGTCGACGGAGATCTGGCCACCCATGGAGAGTCCGACCAGTGTCGCGTTGGGGATGTTCAGCGCCTCCATCAGGCCCCGTAGATCCTCGTGATCGGCGAAGGCCACTGAGTCCGCTCGCGATAGACCGTGGGCCCGCACATCGTAGCGGATCACGCGGTGGCTACGGGAAAAGGTCTCGAACTGACCATCCCACATTCTGCGGTCGAGGAAACCGCCGTGGATCAGGATCACCGGCTCCCCCTGCCCCATCACCTCGTAGTACAGCCGTGCGCCC
Organism: Gemmatimonadota bacterium; assembly: GCA_039584015.1. Taxonomy (GTDB): domain Bacteria; phylum Gemmatimonadota; class Gemmatimonadetes; order Gemmatimonadales; family GWC2-71-9; genus WVYX01. The sequence goes on from JBDGYO010000045.1 coordinate 11,841, forward strand.
TCGACATCGACGTATCCGGTCTCGATGTCTGGTGCGCCGCGGCAAGCGGCCAACAGAACAAGTGCGAGCGGCAAAGCACGCGTCATGTGTGTTCCCCCTACGGATACCTCAGTGCCCTGTTCGGATACGCTGGCGGCGCCGGCACCTCTCGCGGATCCTGCTCGATCTGCTGCAACAAGTACTGGATAGCCGCATCGAGTTGCGCATCCTCACCGTTGAACGTGGCATGCGGTAGGTTGTCCACTTCCTGGTCCGGTACGACTCCGATCTGCTCGATGAGCCATTCCCCTTCCGGCCCATACACACCCCACATCGGTGCGCGCGCCAAGCCTCCGTCCGTCAGTCTGTTCGACGAGCTGAGCCAGATCTCGCCGCCCCAAGTGCGTACGCCGATGACTGGACCCAGTCCCAGCCGACGGAATCCGTCGGCGAACGCTTCGCCGTCTGACGCCGTCTCATGATCCACGAGCACGACCATGTGCCCACGGAACGCATACTGCATGTTCCAATACGGCTCGCCGACACGGCCCTGCCAGTACATCCAAGCTCGCCGCATCAGCTTCTCGAGGATCCAGCTATCGATGTTGCCGCCGCGGTTGTGACGCACGTCGATGATCAGTGCCTGGCGATTGAAGACCGGATAGAACTGACGGTACCACTCAGTGACGTTGCTCCAACTCATAGCGCGCAGGTGTACGTATCCGATCTTACCGTCGCCTGCCGCCTCAACGATTTGTCGGCGCGAGTACTCCCAATCGCCGTAGCGCAGGTTGTACTCATTCGATGTCGGCACGACGATCACGTCTCGCAGGTCATTGCCTGACCGCACCGTCAACAGTACTTGCCTACCTGCTTGATTCCGTAACAGCGCACCGATCTCCGTCACATCCAGCGTCCCCGCGCCATTCACAGCGGTGATCACGTCGCCAACGCCGACACCCAGATCGGGATCAGCGAGCGGAGAGATCTCGTCGGGATAATCCGGATCCGTCTGGTAGATGTAGTCGATGCGGTAGCCCCCAGCTTCGGGGTCACGGAACAGTCGGGCACCCAGCGTTGGCACCCGTATGTTGTCCTGACCGGTCCTCCGGTCGCCGCCTCTGACGCTCGTATGTAGTGCGGACAATTCACCGACCGCGCGCCCAATCAGATCGGACAACTCGTCGCGTGTGGTGACACGATCCACCAACGGCAAGTACTTGTCACGCACGGCATCCCAGTCCACTCCGTGCATGTTGGGATCGTAGAAGTAATCACGTTCCATCCGCCATGCGTCTACAAAGATCTGACGCCAATCCTCACGCACGTCGATTGCAAACGTCCAGCCCCCTAAGTCCACCTTGTTTTCGCCAAGGTCGCTGACCTTTGTGGGCCGCGCATCGATTACGTACAAGCCGTTGCCCTTCCGCACCAGGAGATGCTTCCCATCTCCAGAAAGCTCGAATTGGCGTATGTCCTCGACAACAGTCGTCGCCTCGACATCGTCATTGTCGATCTTGACTCCCATGAGGTGGGAATCTGCGTTGGGTCCAGAGTCGCGGGCGCGGAAGAAGAGGGCCGCATCACTCACGTGGAGTGAGCTGTAGTTGCCGGCTGCAACTGGCACTCGCTTCAGGCGACGCATCAATCCATCGGTGTCGATCTGCATCGGCTCGGCAGTTCGTTCATCGGTAGCCGATTCGCGGTCATCCTCAGCCGTCAACTCATCGTCTGCCTTGAAAGGCGACCGCAGTCCCTTTCGCAGCGCTACCTCGAATATCTCAATCGTATTGTCGAAGAACGGCTCCGGCTGGCGGGATCCCCACGGGCTCCCGACCAGCGAGCGGAGGTTGCGGTCGGACAGAAAGTAGATGAACTCACCATCGGGATCCCACGCCACGCTGAAACTGTTCACCCTGTCACTCGTGAGCGGTACCTTCGTACCCGTCTCGACATTGTACAGCTTTATCTGGCGGAAGCTGTTCATTGCAGTCATAGCGAACGACAGCCACCGGCTGTCGGGAGCCCACGCCAAATCGCCGATGCCCTCGCGATTCTCGGAGATCCGCTGCATTTGACCGGATCGGACGTTGAGCACCCACAAATCCCTGTTCTGATCATCGAACGCGACCCACTCGCCGTCCGGCGACGGGTAACCCTGATATCGCAGGACGCTCCCGTTGCTAGTCAGCGCCTCGTCTTCGCCAACACCGTTTGCCGGGATTCTGGTGAATTCGAACTCTCCCGTCTCGTCCGATAGACCTAGGAGCGTCTTGCCGTCTGGCATGAAGAGGACATTGCGGAACCGCACACCATCCTTGCGCGACGCTCGGACGAATCGTCCCCGTTTGGCCGGAGCGACGAATACTCGGCCGCGAGCCGTGAGCACCACGCTCTCTCCCTCGGGATGGATGTGCGCTGACGTGACGTACTGCATGGGGTCCTCAACCCACTTCTCACGCAACTGGTCGAGGTCGGAGGCGAGCGTAATCGGGATCAGCGCTGCTTCATCTGCAGCGATATCGTACAACCACACA
>JBDGYO010000344.1:0-3192 GCA_039584015.1 Gemmatimonadota bacterium
GGCACCTCCTTGGCGGAGGCGTCACACGCGGTCAGCAGTCCCGGTACGGCTACGCCCGCTAGCAGCGCGGCACCGGAACCGAGGAAGCGGCGGCGGTCCCAGTACAGGGACTCGTCGGTGATCTCGGAGGATCGAATGTCGTCAGGTCGTTTGATCAGCATTGGCGATAAGGTGTCTCGGGTTCTCCGTCTTAACCACGCAGGGCCAGGAAGGTTCCCGCCGAGCTCACTCCCCCCTCGTCACCCCAATCACCACTTTGGTCCCCTCCCCCACCCTGCTGTCCACCTCGATGGTGCCACCCCACGACTCGACCAGGCGCTTGCAGATGGCCAATCCCAATCCCGCACCGCTGGAGGTGGTCGAGAAGCGCGGCTCGAAGATGTGGATCTTGTGCTCGTCGGTGATGCCGCGCCCGTCGTCCTCGATCACTATCGTGGCACGCTCCTCGCCCTCGTAGGCCACCTGTATGGTCACCTGCGTGGCCGCCGCATCGCGCGCGTTCTCGATGAGGTTGATCAGGACCTCCTTCACCTCATCGGCTCTGACGAGCGCCTCCACCGGCCCCGCTGCCTCGACGCGCACCTCGGCCCCGCCACTCCCCAGGGAGTACAGCGCCGCTGCATCCCGGGCGATGGCGGTCAAATCACTGGCCACGAGGGGGGCTGCCTCCGCCGGCGGGGCCCCGAAGCGTGAGAACGCGCGCGCGATGGCATCCAGCCGCTCGATCTCGGCCAGGATCTGCTGCGCCGTCTGCTCCAGCGTGGCATCGAAGTCGCCGCGACCCTGGCGCCGCGCCCGCTGCAGGTGCTGTATGCCGAGCCGAATCGGCGTGAGCGGGTTCTTGATCTCGTGGGCGATCTGCCGCGCCAGCTCACCCCAGGCCAACACCCGCACCGCACGCGCCATCTCGGTGGTGTCGTCCAGTGCCACCACGCAACCTCTGGGGTCGGTCTGCAGCGCCGCCACCTGCGCGCGGATACGGCGCACGCCGACGTTGAACTCGCGCTCGTCGATGTCCCCCTCCGCGCGCATGAAATCGATCACCCATTCCCACACCGGGATCCAGCCAGGGTCCGTCGCCGCGGCGATCGGCGTGCCGTGCTCGAGCTCCACCTCGAGCAGCTCGCCGGCACGCGGGTTGGCGATCGTGACCTGCATGCTGCGATCGAGCGCGACCACGCCGGTCGCCACGTTGCGCAACACGGTCGCGGTGCGCCGGCGCGCGCCCTCGAGGGCGTGTTGGCTCGCATCCACGTCCTCCGCCATGCGCACGAACGCGTCCATCACCGGCTCAAACTCCCTGGGCACGTCCGGCCCGAACGGCGGCAGCTCATCCCGCTGTCCCACGGCCACGGCGGCGGCGCGCAGCGACTGCACCGGACGCGCCAGCGAGTGCGCGGCGAGCGCGGCCAGCGCGGCGGCACCCGCCACCCCGAGGAGCGTGACCAGCAACAGCCCGTACGCGAGGTCCTCCTGCTCTCGCAGGATGTCGCTCACGTCCACCAGGCGCGGGGCGGCGAGCACGGGGAACGCGTCCCCGGTTCCCGGGAGACGGCGGTAGCCGACCCGGGTGAGCTGGCCGCCGATCACCGCGTCGGCCGTCATCTCCAGCTCGTCGCGCAACGCGAGCCCGGTGTGCACGTCGGGCGGGAGGTAGATCCCCAGCAGCCCCAGCTCGGCCAGCACGGCGGTGCTGGCCGCTTCGAGCACCCCGTCCTCGTACCAGACGAGATCCGCACTCAACCGCTCCGAGAGATCCTGCAGCTGGCGAGGCACGTCCCCCTCCGCCAGCGGGCCGAACTGGCGCGCCGTCCCCACGGCATCGCTCAACGTCTGCTGGATGAGAAGGTCCCGGCTCCGCGTCGCCTCCGTCCGCAGCCGTCCAATCGACCAGGAGGCGAAGACCAGCGTCGGGATCACGAAAAACGCGGCCAGCGCCACCGTCAGCCGCAGCCGGTACGACCGAAAGCCCAGGGCATCACGCAGGGCGGGCGGCACCAGCAGCGTGCCGCTCACCGTTTCGCCCGCGAGTCCGAGCAGGAGCAGGATCGCGACGTCGAGCAACACCAGGAGCATGCCACGCACCACCAGTTGGGAGAGGTCACGCAGCGACACCACGGCGTGCAGATGGCGCTCTCCCGACGGGGGCCGAAGTACCCGGGTCGCCCGCACCGTCCACGCGGCGCGCTGCCACACTAAGCGGTCTTCCGCGGGAACGTCGCCAGCGACGACCGGCTCGCCCAGCAACATCTGGTACGGTGCGATCAGCCGTCGCTCCCCGCGCAGGAAGCGTCCCACCAGAACTGGCTCGATGAGCCGTGACCGCGGCGCCACCCCCACGGTCACGACGGTGCCGTCCCCGAACGGGACGGCCGTCAGGTAGTGCACGCCGGGCTCCCGCTCCACGGCCCGCAGCACCGGCTCGCCGCGGCGGCGTGCCTCCTGCACCACTCGCTGGAGCAAGTCGTCCGTGAGGTTCAGCTCGGCCAGCTCCAGCGCCGCCACGCGCGCCCCGTCGGGCCCCCAGGTGGCCAGTACAGCGGGGTAGTCGTCCTGGCTGAGGGGAGAGCGGCGCCAGCTGGCGTAGAGGGCCGCGGCCGAGGTGGGAGGCACCTGCTGCAACAGGCTCGTGCCGAAGCGGTCCACATACCCCAGGGCGACCGGATCGCCGCCGCGCAGGCGCTCGGCATCGCGCTCGGCGAGCAACAGCCGGCCATGCAGCGTCGCTCCCCACGTCAGCAGGGCTGCCGCGCCACCGGCCACCACCGCGAGCGTCACCAGCAGGCGTGGTCGCGGCGCCGGCTGGATCGCCAGCCCGAGCGACGGTACCCACAGCAGCCCGTACCAGATGGGCCAATCACCGCTCGGCTGCCAGGCAACGAGACCCACCACGGCGAGCGCCGCCGCCCACCCTATCGCCGCCCACGCCGTCCAGCCCCGTCTCCGCCCGCCGTCACCCGGGCCGAGCAGCAGCGCGGCGGCAAGCCCCAACGCCACGCCCACGATCGCGAGCGACACCTGCCAGGAGAGCCACAGTCGCACACCCACACCCGTCGCCGGCGGCGTGATCCCCCGTGCCAACGTCCACAGGAAATAGGGAGCGGCCAGCACCAACACGCCGGCGAGCACGGTCCCGACCCTGGTGCGCCTCGGACGGCGTCGCGCTCCGTGCCCGAGGGCGACGACCGCCAG
>JBDGYO010000345.1:0-6327 GCA_039584015.1 Gemmatimonadota bacterium
ATGGACAACAACAACAACGCAACGGACCTTCACGTCAACGTCACGATCCCGGGTCGCCCCGATCTCGCTTTCGAGTTCAGAGGCACTCAGGCGGACATGTGGCAGGAGATCAGCGAGCGTATGGCGACGGTCCCGGCCGGAGTCTTCCCGGAGTTTGACTACCTGGAAGGCGAACCGGAGCCGGTGACGGAGCCGGAGCAGGCCCCCGCACACGCGGAGGCCGAGCCGGCCCCGCGCGTCGAAGTGGTCGAGCCGGAGGCAACGCCCGAACCCGTTCGCGGGGTCACGGTGGACGCCGAAGGCAAGGCACGCTCCGAGGCCGATGAGGCCGCGGCGCTGGAAGCCGGCTTCGCGCCGGCCAAACCCCTGTACGCGACCGGTACCATGGTCGTCGACTGGGGCGTACGCAACGCCGACGCCAGCCGCAAGGACTGGGAAGCCCAGCCCCCCATCCAGGGGGCGCTTCACAACCTCGCGGATACGGTTCGCGCCGAACGCCGTTCGGATCGCACGGTCAACACCGGGTCGATCCGGATGGACAAGCAAGGCAGGATCGTGGACCCGGCAACGGGCGAGCGGTTCGCGGTCGAGCCGGAGGCATTCGGCCAGCTGTGCAACGCCGTTGGCCTGCCCAAGGCCGGCAGCTACCTGGCAGCGTGCGATCCGGATCTCCGGGCGCGCAACGTCAATCAGTGGCTGAGCGGCGCACAGGGCCCGTGGGCCGCGAAGGACATGGTTCTTCGCACTCGCGAGTCCGAAGCCGGCCGCGTGATCTTCGCAGCTGTCTCGGAGAAGTACCGCACCTATGACACTGACACCATCGCCCGCCAGTTGGCGGATGTGATGCCGGAGTCAGGGCGCGGCGACGTCTTCTACAACGGCAGCCGAATGCAGGTCGACGCCACGTGGCACTCGGACATCAAGCCCGAGAGCTACGTGGCCGGCGAGTTCTTCAAGGCCGGAATGCGCGTGCGCAGTTCCGACACTGGAGGCGGCAGCCTGCAGGGCAGCGCGATGCTGTGGCGCAACCTTTGCCTAAACCTGATCATTGTCGATCAGTCGACGGTGGGGCTGTTCCGCATGCGCCACTTGGGCCGCGTCAACATGGCGGCGAAGGTGGCGCAGGGCATGCGCAAGGGGCAGCAGGTGATCCGCTACTTCACGGAGAAGTGGAACGCCGCACGCGCCGACGATCTCACCGAGGCCGGCCGGGTGTTCAACCTGGCCGACACCAGTGAGCCCGTGCCCACCGAGAGCCTTACGGATCTCATGTGGGGAGCCTTTCTGGCCGAGCAGCGTCGCGAGAGCATCGCGATCAAGCGCGGCGAGGTTGGCGACGTGATGGCCGCTTGGCAGAAGGAGCCGGAAGCGAACCGCGCCGGGTTCGCGAACGCACTCACGCGCTACGCGCAGGACGTTGACCCGTTCCGGGCCGACGACATTGAGCGCAGCGCCGGGCGCATGCTCGCGAGCACGGCACCGATCGCATGGGAAGCGCCCAAGCGCTGACCCCGACTGATGAGACTGGTTGGTTACCAGTCGAAACGCTCCCCTCACGGGTGAGCGTATCGGGAAACCGAAAGGAGCTAGGTACATGAAACTGAACAAGTCAGAAGCACGCGCGGACTTCATTCGTTACGAGCTGACACCCGACACCCCGTCGGATGCCATCCCGCAACTGTGGTCCGAGTACACGGCACGACTGGTAAAGGCTTCGGAGCTGCCGATCTCGGCGCTCACGTGGCCGGCGCCGACGCTGACCCGCAACGACCGGCCCGGGGATAAGCCCCGGCGCAAGGCGAGCAAGCCCCAGGCGAGCAAGCCCCAGGCGAGCAAGCCCCAGGCGAGCAAGGCGAAGCAGACGCGCAAGCGCCTGCAGCTGCCGAACACGGCTGTGGTGGTCGCAGGACCGCCGGCCGACGCGTGGCCCGTGATGGACGGCTATCAGCGAGTAGCGAAGCCCACGCCCGCGCGTGCGCGGCAGCTGCGCGCCGAGCTGGCCGCGATGCTAGCGACGGTGAACAATAGCTAGTGAGCACAAGGCCCAGGCCCCGAAGGCGACTTCGGAGCCTGGCCCGTGCGCTCACACGCACGAGAACAGGAGCTAGGTACATGAGGACAATCGATCTTCACCAGTACGATCTGGTGATGGTGTCGAGTAGTGCCGGCAAGGACAGCCAAGCGATGCTTACGCGCGTCATGTGGCTGGCCCAGTCGCAGGACTACCCGCGCTCGCGCATCGTTGTCGCCCACGCCGATCTAGGTCGCGTGGAGTGGCAGGGAACGCGCGAGCTAGCCGTGCAACAGGCGAAGCATTACGGGCTGCGGTCCGTAGTGGTGAGCCGTCCGCAAGGCGACCTGCTAGCGCATGTGCGCAAGCGGGGCATGTGGCCCAGTCCCAAGGCGCGTTACTGCACGTCCGACCACAAGCGGGGGCAACTCCGCAAGGTGATCACGGGCGCGCATCGCGACGCCCGCGCAGCCGGGCACACGGGCGGGTGCTGGAGTGCATCGGCTTGCGTGCTCAAGAGTCGCCCGCACGGGCGAAGCTGGAGCCGTTCAAGCGCAACACTGCGGCGAGCACGAAAACGCGCGAGGTCGACACGTGGCTACCGATTCACGACTGGAGCACCGATCAGGTGTGGGACGTGATCCGGGAGTCTGGCGTACCGCATCACCGCGCGTATGACCTGGGGATGCCGCGGCTTAGCTGCGTGTTCTGTATCTTCAGTCCGCGCGCCGGGCTGCAGCTGGCAGGCAAACACAACCCCGCGTTACTCGACGAATACGTAAAGCTGGAACGCGACATCGATCACACGTTCCGGGCTGATTTCAGCCTGGCCGACGTGCAACGCGACATCGCCGACGGCAACGACACGGGCCCAGTCGAAGACTGGCGCATGTGAGCACAAGGCCCAGGCCCCGAAGGCGACTTCGGAGCCTGGCCCGTGCGCTCACACGCACGAGAACAGGAGCTAGGTACACATGGAAGCATTCGAGGCAATCAAAACAGAGGCGGAGATCCGTTCACTGCCTGAAGCGTTCGTAGACGACTTGCACGTCCACGATCATCGACGCCTGACGATCACGGCAGATCCACCGGAGCAGTTCGGATGGGTTCTGCGCAAGCACGGCACGCTGTTGCTCGATGCCCGCATGGGCGGCGCACACAGGCGCGCGTACGTGCGTCACCTGGAGCTGAGTAGCGGCTATCGCTGTTATTTCTGGGACGGGCGGCGACTGGAGGCTTGCGCGTCTGCGGAGCTGATGGCGGAGAAAATGGAACGCTACGAGGATCGCACGATCAGCGTTGCGGGTTACTGATGCTCGACAGGCTAAACGAGCAGTACAACCAGGCAGAACGCCTGGCATGGGAAGCCACTACCGCCGCGGAATGCGCGAAATGGGAGGCGGAGATGGAACGAATCGGAGCGCGACTCGCGAACGAGTACGACGCGCGATTCCCGAGACGTTGAAACCAAGGCCCAGGCCCCGAGGAAACTCGGAGCCTGGCCCGTGAGTTCAACCAACGCACGAGAGGAGCTAGGTGCATGGAACAAATCACAGTCGAGGTGGAGCGTCACAGCCTGTTCGCAGGCTTGACGGAACCGCATGACGAGAGCGAATCCGAGCGGCGGTACAGCGCAGAGCTGTACGACGCGCTGTCTGCTGCCTACCCGCAGGCAGAGATCACGATCACGGTGGGGGAGATCCTATCGTCGATCGATGCGGAAGACGCAGAAGGGGTACAGATCATCGCCGATCGCGTGTTCGCACGCGGATCGTTCTGGGTGGTCGACGATTGAAGACAAGGCCCGGCACGTGACTGCAAAGTCGCGCGCCGGCCCGTGTGTTCAACGACACGCGAGAAGGAGCTAGGTACATGGACTATGAGATCGACATCGCCAGGCGCATGGCGGACACCCCAGGGGCAACCCCAGACGTGTCTATCGTGCTCGACCTGGACGACGAAAAGGTAGCGGAGCGCAGCCTACAGAACAGCGGGGTTCCCGTGGTTCGTATGCTGGTGAAGCACGGCGGTAAGCAGCAGTGGGTCTGGCTTCACGTCCAGGCCCACGGTTTCGAGCTGAGGACGGACCGAGGTCTGATCGTCGAGCTTGAGGTCAGCGACGTCGCAGGCTTCAACAAGCGAACGGCATCGGTGCAGAAGCGCATCTACCCCAGCAAGCAGGGGGTGGACTGTGGCTAAGCCAACGAGCGAGCAGCTTGCAGCGCTGCAGGCGTACGCGCAGTGGGCCGGGGCGGGCTGGAAGCAGCGTCTATCCTTGGATTGGATGCGCGCCGGTTCCGACTGGCCCGAAGCGCGCGAGCGCTGGCATTTTCTGCAGCAGCTTCGCAACGACTTCGGGCCGTCTTGGCTGCGCGGAGCAGACACAGCGGCCTGGACGTTGCGCAGAATCGAGCTGGCAGCAAAGGCTTGAAGACAAGGCCCAGGCACCGAGGCAACTCGGCGCCTGGCCCGTGCTTTCAAGCACGAGAACAGGAGCTAGGTACATGGCAAAAGAGATGCGCCTGCTAGTCAAGGCGCGTGCCCACCTGCGCGACGGGACTAAGCGCGGGGACGCGGAGCGGGAACGCATCGCGATAGAAGCTGCGAAGCTGCGAGGCTTCGCAGACGTCCAGGCGGTAGCAGTGCAGATTGCAAGCGTGCTGCTAACCGCGACTCCGCCCCACGCGCAAGCGGCAGGCGAATGGCTGGGAGAGATCCCGGTGAGCACAAGCCCCGCGCTTCGAGAGTCCGAAGACGGAGAGCTGTTGTTCTTCAGTTGAAGACAAGGCCCAGGCACCGAAGGCGACTTCGGAGCCTGGCCCGTGCATTCAACGCACGAGAGGAGCTAGGTACATGGAACACAGACTGAGGATCGTCCGAGACGACGATGCGTCGAACCCGCGTACGGACTGCGACAACCCCAGCACCTTGCTGTGCTGGAGCAGACACGTAGAGGGGGATACGCGAGTCAACGCGGACAACTACGAAACGCTAGAAGAGCTGCGCAAGCAGGAGATCCCCCGGGATGCCTACGTGGCACCCGTCTACGCATACGTGCATAGCGGTGTGGCGTTGAGCCTGGGAGCATTCGGCTGCCAGTTCGACAGCGGGATCGCGGGGTTGATCTACATGACCCACGCGGACGCGAAAGAAAACTTCGGCGAGGATCACACAGAGGAGCAGATACACAACTGCTTCACGGCGGAGCTTGCTGAGTACGAGGCTTGGATCGGCGGAGACGCCTGGGGCTTCGTGCTCGAAAAGGCGAAGACGTGCGATTCGTGCGGGAACACCGAGTACGAGGAAGAAGACTCGTGCTGGGGCTTCCTGGGCGATGCCAAGGAAGCTATCCGAGATCATATCCCCGAGGAGCACACCGGCCTGCTTGAGAAGGCGTGGGACGACAGAGCGTAGAAGACAAGGCCCGTGGCCCGAGGCAACTCGGACCCCGGCCCGTGCATTCAACGCACGAGAGGAGCTAGGTACATGAAACGGAAAGAAACGGATCGGCGCGCGGAGACATTCGACGCGACCGTTCTGCGCATCGTTGTGGGCGACGCATTGGCGCGCAGAGGTGTCCGTCGACATGTCTCGACGCGTCGATATCTCGGACGGTGATCGCTTCGCGGACAACGTCAGCACACCGGTATTCCGCAACGCCATCGAGCATGGCGCGTGGCATCACACCCAAAACAATCAGACTTGCAAAGAGCGAGCCTGGTACGGCAGCGGCCAGCGGTTCAAGAGTGCAGCCTACGAACTGGCGAACACCTTCTATCAACACTGGAGGGGGTTCGGCGTGTGCGGCGTGCTGTTTGCTCGCTGGCAACTGGACCTAAATCGATTGCAGGAGCAGCAAGCCGTTTGGCGCAAGGTGCTCGCGGCCTACGACGGCAGCAGCGAACCAAACTTCTACCCTTACGACGATCCGACCGATAGCAACGAGCGCAAGCGTTCGGATGCCAGCTTTGACGCCTACCGGGAAGCCGGGCGGCTGTCACAAGACGGTGTATTCATGGATATTGAATCCTGGCGCGATGGCTGGGAACGGCGCAAGGGTCTGGTGGGAACCGACTTCACGGTTCACGACCAGGCGCGCGTCGTGCTGGGAAGTCGCATGCATTGTGTGTCGCTACCCGGCGTCGCCAAGGTAGAGGTGAAGGACGCAGGTTGAAACCAAGGCCCAGGCCCCGAAGACGACTTCGGAGCCTGGCCCGTGTGTTCAACGCACGAGAGGAGCTAGGTACATGGAACAAGATAGGCAATCGAGAGAACTGCAACTCACCCCGCAAGAGGTGAGCGCACTGAGCGCAGCT
>JBDGYO010000560.1:0-2194 GCA_039584015.1 Gemmatimonadota bacterium
CGCCGGCCCGACTCGTCAGATTGATAGGCGAGCCAGCGACCGTCTGGAGAAAAATGTGCATCACGCTCGTTGTACTCCGTGGCCCGGAAGGCCCTGGGTTCGGGTGGTCCCTCGAGCTGCAAGATCCAGATGTCCCGACTGTCGGCCAGCACCGTATAGGCCAGTTCGAGTCCATCGGGCGAGACCGATCGTGGCTGTTTGTCAAACGGGCTCGCAAAAAGCTCTTCGGCTTGCGCGCCCGCGCGCCAATCGCGCTTGAACAGGTCGAATTGCGGCTGCTCCTTTGAATAGATGATGTCCGTTCCGTTGCGCGTCCACACGGGCAAGATCATTTCCGCGTAATCCGCATCGGGATCCCCCCGAGGGCCGGATCATGAACCCAGATGTCCGGCTCACCCTCCTGTGTACGCACGTACGCCACACGGTCCCCGTCCGGCGAGACCTTGGGCCACTCGTACACACCCCACTCATCCAACGCCGGCCGCTCCGTGCCGTCCCGATCCACCCATACCAGCCTGCCCTCGACATTCCAATCGGAGGCCTTGATGTAAGCCAGTGTTCCGTTGTCTGCGATCGCGAACTCGCCCAGCTTATTGCTCGGCGCAATCGGCTCAGGTCGAACGGCACCACCCACATCGTCTCGCGGCGCATATACACGATGTGACCGGTGGGTACGTAACGCCCGTGCAGCGCACCCTTGAATAGGACATCTCGCTGTTGCGTATTGAGGTCGACCACCTCGATGGCAGAGCTGTCGAGCGGCGTCCTGAAGGTACTGAACAAGACCTTCTCCCCACCAGGCAGGATCTGGGGATACCAATGGTAAAGCTCGCCGCCGGCCCGGTCGGGTACCGTTATCTGTTCGGCCGTACCCCCCTCCGCGGCAACCGTCCACAGCCCGGAAGAGACGTTTGGGACGTAGACGATCGTGTTATCCGAACCCCAGCTACCTCCAAAGAGAAGGGGAACACCGTCGGCAATCGGGATCGGCACCCCTCCGTCTATGGATACTCTCCGAAGCTGTTGCTCCTCTACGTCGTGAAAGGCGATCCATCTCCCAGCACTCTGCCATCGGACTCGGCCAGATCCCGTACCAGAAGACCGCCACCCGCCAACGCGATGACCAAACGGCTGCCGTCGTTGGCCAGGGCTACGCCGCCAAGCCCTATGCCCCCCTCCACCGACGCTGGGAGCCGCTCCACGAACCGCATGGTCTGGACCAACCCCGTCGGCCTACGGTTCACTGCCTGGAGGACGAGCACGGCGATGGTTGCTGCCAACAGCCCCCACGGCAGCGCCGTACGCCAACGCGCGACGCGCAGTGTCACGGGGGCACCCGCCGCCGCCTCGGCCGCAACCGCGGTGACCGGCGCCATACCCGGATGCGTCAGCGCCTCGGCAAACTCCGCCGCCGAGTGGAATCGATCGGCCGGCAGCTTCTCCAGCGCCTTCTGGATCGACGCCGACACGTGACTCGGCACGGTGTCCCGCGCGGCCGTAACCGGGGGCGCCTTCTCCGTGATCACCTTCGCCACGACCTTCGCCACGATCGCCTGAGCGGTGCTCCCGGTGTATGGTGGATCCCCCGCGAGCAGCTCGTACAACATCGCGCCCAGCGAGTACACGTCGCTCCGGGCATCCAGCTCCCGATCCCCCATCGCCTGTTCGGGACTCATGTACTGCGGCGTCCCGATGGAGAGCCCCGTCTCCGTGAGTCGCGTCCCCCCCGCCTGGCTCACCGCCAGCGCGATCCCGAAGTCAGCCACCAATGCTTGCCCGTCGTGCAGCAGGACGTTCTCGGGCTTGATGTCCCGGTGGATCACCTCGTGACGGTGCGCGTAGTCGAGCGCGCTGGCCACGGCCTCGGTGATCTTGATCGCCTCGTCGATGTCGAGCTGCTTCTCGCGATTCAGTTTGTCCCTCAGCGTCTCCCCTTCCACGTACGGCATCACGTAGAAGAGGAATCCGTCCGCGTCGCCGGAATCGAACAGCGGCAGGATGTGGGGATGCTGCAGGTTGGCCGTGACTTCGATCTCTTTCAGGAACCGCTCGGGACCGATCAGGGCGGCCAGCTCCGAGCGCAGAACCTTGACAGCGACCTTGCGGTGATGCCTGAGGTCCTCGGCGAGGTACACCGTCGCCATACCGCCTTCGCCCAAATGGCGCCGGAGCTTGTAGCGGTCAGCGAGGGCGG
>JBDGYO010000346.1:0-3178 GCA_039584015.1 Gemmatimonadota bacterium
CGCTGCACGGCGAAGCCGCCCTGCCCGAACGTCACGGTGCCACGCCCCTTGCACTCCTGGCAGGGGCTCACGTTCGCGCCGGACGCCGCGCCGGACCCGCCGCAGGTCGGACAGGCTTCGGTGACCCCCACGGTCACCGGCACCTTGCCACCCAAGACCGCCACCCGGAATGGGATCTCCACGACGACCTCGATCGACTCCACCGCCGCCGCCTTCTTGCCGCGGCCGAAGATGGAGGAGAACAGGTCGCCCAGGCCGCCCAGGTCCCCGAGCCCGCCGAAGTCGAACTCCTCGAAGCGCACCTGGCCCGCGCCGCCGCCACCCCGCTGCTGGAACCCGCCACCGCCGAACGCGCCGAACTTGCGCATGGTGTCGTACTGCTTGCGCTTCTTGGTATCGCTCAGGACGGAATAGGCTTCCGAGACCTCCTTGAAGCGCTCGGACGCGGCCTTGTCACCGGGGTTGGCGTCGGGGTGATACTGCTTGGCGAGCCGCCGATAGGCCTTCTTGAGCTCGGCCTCCTCCACCTTCTCGGAGACGCCGAGCACCTGGTAGTAATCCTTCACCGCGGGCATCGGCTACGCCTTGCCCTCCGGCGCGATGAACACGTTCACGCGCGCCGGACGCAGTAGGACACTTCCGAAGCGGTACCCCGGCTGCATCACGAGGGCGATCGTCCCGTCCTGCTCGGGGCTGTTGGCCGGCATCGTCCCCACCGCCTCGTGGCCGTTGGGATCGAACACCTCGCCCGCGGTGCCGACCCGCTCCACCCCGAGGCGCTCGAGCTCCGCGTGCAGCTTGCGCTCGACCATCTCGACCCCGTCCAGCACGTCCTTCACACCGGCCTCTCCGTGGTCGAGGCTGGTCACCCGGTTCAGGTCGTCGATCGCCTCGAGCATGTCCCGAATCAGCTCCGCCTGCGCCCGCTCCCGTCCTTCGGCCCGCTCTTTGAGCATGCGCTTGCGGTAGTTGTCGAACTCGGCAGCCAGCCTGAGGTGGCGGTCGTTCAGCTCTTCCAGCTCGCCGGCGAGCCGCTTCACGGCCTCCTCCGCGGGCTCGACGAGCCCGAGGACGGGCTCCTGAGCCCGGGCTTCCGCCTCGGGAGCCAGCGGGTCCTCCACCGGAGAGGCGTCCACGGAGGCCGCCTCCTCGGGAACGGCTTCGGGTGTCTTCTGCGGCTTCGTCTTCTTCCGTTTTGGCATGTTCTCTTGGAACGGCGTTGTGTCAGGTTTCCGAGGTGCCGCTCGGCACCCCCAAAGATAGTGCGGTCAGGCCTCGATCAGGCGCCGTAGCAGGTCCAGCGCAGCCTGCGCGCTGCGACGCCGTACCTCGCGCCGCCCACCCGGGAAGCGGCGCCGCAGGGCCCGCTCCTGCTCCCCCACGCGCGCCGCCAGCCAGACGGTGCCAACGGGCTTCTCCTCGGTCCCCCCTCCCGGTCCGGCGACCCCCGTGACGGCGACCGACGCGTCGGCCCCGAAGCGCCGGGCCACCCCCGCTGCCATGGCCCGGGCCACCGCCTCGCTCACCGCTCCCTCGGTCTCGAGCACCCCGGCGGGCACGTCCAGATCCCGCGTCTTCGACTCGTCGGCGTAACAGATGACTCCGCCCCGAAACACCTCTGAGGAGCCCGGAATGGCCGTCAGGCGCCCGCCGATCAACCCGCCGGTGCACGACTCCGCCACGGCCAGGGTCTGCCCCTGGGCCCGCAGGTGATCCAATACGACGGCGGCGAGATCGGTCTCGCCCTCGCCGTACAGGTGCCGTCCCAGCCCCGGCCGCAGCAGTTCCGCGGCCCGCTCCAGCTCCCTCTCCGCCTCGGCTTGCGGCACCCCACTCACGGTGAGCCGGAGATCCACGCCGATCCCCTGGGGGAGGTAGGCGAGCCGCACCGGCCCCAGGCCCCTCTCGAGCTCCGTGAGGGCATCCTGGAGGCCCGATTCGGTGATCCCCGTCGTGCGGAGGGTCCGCGAGCGGGTGGTGGGCACCTCGCCCCGCCGGCGCAGCAGCGCCACGACCCGGGGCAACACCTCCTCCTCGAGGAGTCCCCGCATCTCATGCGGCACGCCGGGCAGCATGACGGCCGTGCCGGGCGCCCCCGAGAGCCACAGGCCCGGCGCCGTCCCACGGGGGTTGGGCAGAATGTCGGCCCCCTGCGGGACCTCTGCCTGGGAGCGGTTGCTGGCCGGCATCGCGCCGCGCCGAAAACTGCGAAAGCGCCGCTCCATCTCGGCCAGGTAGGCCTCGTCCACCTCGAGCGGCGCATCGAACAGCGCCGCCACCGCCCGCTTGGTCACGTCATCGCTGGTGGGCCCCAGCCCCCCCGTGAGGACAACGAACCCGGTGCGCTCCAGCGACCCGCTCACCGCATCCCGGATTTCCGCCTCGTCGTCTCCCACCGAGGTGGTCCGCGCCACACGCGCACCGACCCCGGCCAGAGCCCGGGCCAGTTCAGCCGCATTGGTGTCGAGGGTGAAACCGAGGAGGAGCTCTGTCCCTACGGTGACGAGCTCAACTTCCATCACCGCTGGGCCCGGGGGAGCCCCTCAAGAGGGCCCGGTGTCGGTAGATGTACACCCCGAGGGAGTACACGGTCAGCAGCACGGCGACCAGCAGGGTGGCGGCCACCACCGTGCCGTGGAAGCGCTCCCACCACGCGCCGAGCCAGCCCTGACGCCAACCGAACGTGGCGGCCATGTCCTTCCACGCGAACCACAGGAAGATCGCCGCGATGAAGATGTACTGCACGATGGTCTTGAGCTTCCCGGCGCCCCCGGCCGCGATCACCACGCCACGCCGCTTCGCCAGTTGGCGGAACGCCGTCATCGCCACCTCGCGCCCGATCAACAGGAGCAGCACCCACAGCGGCAGGTTGCCCCACCAGGGGATCTCGTACTGCGCCATCGGGTAGCGGGTGATCCAAAAGATCGGGATAAGCGTGGCAAACAGCAGCAGCTTGTCCGCCAGCGGATCGAGCAGCTTGCCGAGGTCGGTGGTCTCGCCCCGCTCCCGCGCCAGCTTGCCGTCGTAGATGTCGCTGATGGCGGCGGCGAGGAACACCACGAACGCGACGAGCTTGGGGACCCACCCGTTGATGAAGGGCAGCAAGGCGATGACCGGCGCGAGCGCAATGCGCGCGATCGTCAGGATGTTCGGCAGGGTCCAGATGGCGTCCCGACCC
>JBDGYO010000347.1:0-5243 GCA_039584015.1 Gemmatimonadota bacterium
GTGCAGCAGCTGGCGGTCGACGAGGTCGAGGCCGTCGAGGTGGAAGGTGACGCCGTCACCCAGGCTGGCGGTGCCCAGGCCGGCCTCGACGATCCGATCCCGCGCGGCCTCGAGGTCCTCGGGCTTGGCCCGCAGCGTGAATGCCATCCCCTGCAGATTCCGGGCGAGCCGCAGTCGCGTAGAGAGCACCACCCGACTGTCCGGCCCACTCGCATCGAGCCAGGACATTCCGCTGTCCGGGAGCAGGCTGAAGTCGAGCGTCATTCCATGCCCCGAATGCGATCCCGCAGCTCGGCCGCGAGCTCGAAGTTCTCGGCGTCCACCGCGCGCCGGAGTTGCTCACGGAGCTCCGCGAGCACGCGGTCCGAGTCGGTGGGGCGGTCCGAGCTGGCAGCGGCGAGGTACACTTCGCCGACGTGCTGGCTCGACCCGTGGATACGCCGCAGGAGATCCCGCAGGTGCTGCTCGAACGTCTCGTAGCAGTGGGAACAGCCGAGCCGGCCCGTCTCACGAAAGTCCTGCAGCCGGGCTCCGCAGAATGCACAGGTGCCGTCGTCCTCCCCGTGCAGCAGCGCCGCCGCTCCCTGCCCTACCGAGGCCATCAGGCCCGAAAGCGGGAACTTCGCCGTACTGGCTCCCGTCTGGACACCCTTCTCGGCCGCGCACTGCTCGCACAGGTGCACCGTCGTGACCGAGTTGTCCACGATCTGCGTGAGGTGGATGGCCGCTGGCCGCTCGTTGCAGTTGTCGCACTGCATCAGGGCACCACCTTCAATCCATCAGCCGTTTGTAGCCGTCCGTCCTGCAACAGCATGGTGCGGTCCGCTCGATCGGCGAGCACGGGATTGTGCGTCACCACTACGAGTGCGGTCTCGAGATCACGCGCGAGGCCGAACAGCAGGTCGTTGAGCCGCTCGGAGTTGTGATGGTCCAGGTTGCCGCTGGGCTCGTCCGCCAGGAGCACCTTGGGATCGTTGACCATGGCGCGCGCCACGGCACAGCGCTGCTGTTCACCGCCGGACAGTTGGGTCGGACGGTGCGTCATGCGTCCCGCGAGACCGACCGATGCCAGCAGCTCCTCGGCCCTGGCTCGGGCGCGATCCTCCGCCCAGCCGCCGATGAACAGCGGCATCATGACGTTCTCGAGCGCCGTGAATTCGCGAAGCAGGTGATGGAACTGGAACACAAACCCGACCATCCCATTGCGCAGCGTGTCCAGCCTGTCCGGCGCGAGCGTCGTGTACGGTACGCCATCGAGGCGTACCTCTCCCCCGGTGGGCTGCTCGAGGGCTCCCAGGATGTGGAGCAGGGTGCTCTTGCCCGCACCGCTGGCGCCGACGATCGCCACCATCTCGCCGCGCCGGACCGAGAGGTCCACGTGGTTCAGGACCTCCACCAGGGAGAGGTCTCCCCCACGGTAGACCTTGCGGATGCCCGTTGCCTCGATGACGGCGCTCATTCGTACCTGATCGCGTCGACTGGATCGAGCGTCGCCGCCTGACGCGCGGGATAGAGCGTCGCGAGGGTCGCCACGCCGACCGTCGCCGCGAGAATGATCAGCAGGTCCAGTGCCTGCACGTGGACCGGCAGATGGTCGATGAAGTAGACCGAGGGATCCAGCGCGATGATGCGCCGCTGGTCGACGAGGTACGCCAGGAACAGCCCCAGGCCGGTCCCCAGCGCCGCGCCGACCACGCCGATGACCGTACCCTGCAGGATGAAGATCCGCCGGATCACGCGCACCGAGAGTCCCATCGCCCGCAAGATCCCGATTTCCCGGGTCTTGTCCCGCACCAGCATGGTGAGGGTACTCACGATGTTGAACGCCGCGACCACCACGATGAGGAGCAGTATCGTCCCCATCGCGAGCTTCTCGAGCTTGAGCGCCGAGAACAGCGAGGCGTTCTGACTCTGCCAGTCGAGCGTGCGATAGGGGTAGCCGAGCTGGTCTTCGATCTCGCGACCCACTTGCGGTGCCGACCACGCATCGCGCAACCGCACTTCGAGACCCGTAACGGCGCTGTCCAGGCCCGCGTAGCGCTGGGCCAGTTCCCGATTCAGGAGCACGTAGCTGTTGTCGTACTCGTACATCCCGGTGTGGAACAGTCCCGTGACCTCGAACGTCCACCACTTGGGCACGAACGTGCCGAGGGCGGAGTTGAACTTGCTGCCTGCGGGGGCGACAACGGTCACTCGGTCGCCGGGGTACGCGTTGATGCGGTCGGCCAGCCGGCGACCCAGCACCATACCGCCATCCACGTCGTCCATGGTCGTGGTGAACTCGAGATCACCCTCGAGGAAATGGTGCGGCAGCGCGGTGACCGCCATCGTGCCCGTGTCGGGTTCCATCCCCACGACGTAGACCCCCTCTGCGTAATCTGCGCCGGCCGAGATCAAGCCCTGGCTCAACACGAACGGCGCGATGGCGACCACCTCGGGGTGGTTCCCCACGGTGTCGCGCACGGCGCGCCAGTCGTCGATCCGCAACCCTCGGCCGAACGTGAGGACCCGCAGGTGCGGCGATGCGACCAGGATCTTGCTTCGCAGTTCGTTCTGCAGGCCGTTCATCACTCCGGTCACGACGATCAGCGCCGTGACCCCCAGGGTCACCCCGGCCGTCGCGATCAGGGTGATCAGGGAGAACAGCCGCGCGGAGCGACGACTGCGCATGTAGCGCGAGGCCAGCCTGACGTCCAACCGGGTCATTCCTCGGGCCTCAGCATCGGGAACAGGATCACGTCGCGAATCGACGACTCCTCCGCGAGCAGCATCACCAACCGGTCGATGCCGACTCCGCAGCCACCGGTCGGTGGCATGCCGTACTCCAGCGCACGCACGTAGTCCTCGTCTGGCTGGTGCGCGTCCTCGTCGCCGGCTGCGCGGGCCGTGGCCTGGGCCTCGAACCGGGATCGCTGGTCATCGGGGTCGTTGAGCTCGCTGAACGCGTTGGCGAGCTCCCTTCCCTGCACGAACAGCTCGAAGCGCTCTGCCAGGGCCGGATTACCGCGCTTGGGCTTCGCCAGCGGCGAGAGCTCGAGCGGGAAATCCACCACGAACGTGGGTTGCTCGAGTTGCGGCTCGGCGTATTCCTTGAATACCTCGTCCATCAGCTTGCCGCGGGGCATGGGATCCAGGTCGGGAACGTCGCGCTTGCGCAACAGGTCCCGCAGCGCGTCGAGCTCCACGCCCGCGTGCTGTCTGACCAGCTCCAGGTACGGCACCCGGGGCCAGGGTCGCGTGAAATCGAAGGGCGTGCCAAAACGCTCCAGCACGGGGCTGCCGCACAGCTCCACCACCAGGCCGTGCACCATCTCCTCCACGAGGTCCATGATGTTCTCGTAGTCCGCGTATGCCTCATAGAACTCGAGCATCGTGAACTCGGGGTTGTGGAGTCGGTCCACACCCTCGTTGCGGAAGTCCTTGCCGATCTCGTACACCCGCTCGATCCCACCAACGATGCAGCGCTTCAAATACAGCTCGGTCGCGATGCGGAGATAGAACCGCGCGTCGAGCACGTTGTATTGCGTGGTGAAGGGTCGGGCAAGCGCTCCGCCGTAGATCGGTTGTAGCACCGGCGTCTCGACCTCGAGGTAGCCGCGTTCGTCCAGGAAGCGACGGAGGTAGGCGATCGCACGCGCGCGGAGCAGGAACGTTTCCCGTCCTT
This sequence comes from Gemmatimonadota bacterium, assembly GCA_039584015.1. Classification (GTDB taxonomy): domain Bacteria; phylum Gemmatimonadota; class Gemmatimonadetes; order Gemmatimonadales; family GWC2-71-9; genus WVYX01. The sequence continues at coordinate 3,665 of JBDGYO010000347.1, forward strand.
CGGGCCGCGCCAACAGGTCGGCGTACCGCTGCCGGTAGCGCTGTTCCGTGTCGCTGAGCCGACCGTGCTGCTCCCCTTCGGCATCTTCCTTGCCGATCGGTGGCGGTCGCAGGGCCTTGGCCAGCAGGGTCACCTCCCGCGCGTGCACGGTGACTTCCCCGGTCTTCGTCCGGAACATGTGCCCGGCCACCCCGATGTGATCACCGAGGTCCAGCAGCTTCACGAGCTCGTAGGCCTGGTCCCCGAGCTGGTCCTTGCGGAGATAGACCTGTACCCGCCCCGATGCATCGGCCAGATGCGCGAAGGTCGTCTTTCCGTGCCCGCGGCGAGCAACGATCCGGCCAGCGACCCGTACCTGAACCTCCGCGTCCGGTGCGTCGCCGTAGGCGTCGATGGCCGCCCGCGCCGTATGCGAGCGGTCGTAGCCATACGCGAAGGGCTCCACGCCCAACTCGCGGATTGCGGCGAGCTTCTCCCGTCGGGCTTCCTCTACGAACGATCGGATGTCGACGCTCATGCCGCGCGGCTCCCGAACTTCTTCAGGAAGGTCTCGATGAACGCGTCGATCTCCCCGTCCATCACGGACTGCACGTCGGAGATCTTCAGCTCGGTGCGATGGTCGTTCACCATCGTGTAGGGTTGGAACACGTACGACCGAATCTGGTTGCCCCAGCTGATGTCGGTCTTGGTGGCCTCCACCTCGGCCTTCTTCTTCTCGCGTTCCTCGATGGCGCGCTGGTACAGCGCCGCGCGCAGCATCTTGAGGGCCGTCGCCCGGTTCTTGTGCTGGCTGCGTTCCTGCTGACACGACACGGCTATCCCGGTCGGCACGTGTCGCAGCCGCACCGCCGAGGACGTCTTGTTGACGTGCTGCCCACCCGCCCCGGACGCGCGGAACACCTCCATCTCGATGTCCTCGTCCCGCAGGTCGATCTCGACACTGTCGTCCACCAGCGGGTAGACGAAGATGGAGGCGAAGGATGTGTGACGGCGGGACTGTGCGTCGAATGGGGAGATCCGCACCAACCGGTGCACCCCCTTCTCCGCCTTCATGTACCCGTACGCGTAGTCCCCGCGGATCTCCATGGCCACGGATTTGATGCCAGCTTCGTCTCCCGCCAGCAGGTCCAGCACCCTGACCGTGTACCCCCGGCGCTCGGCCCAGCGGTTGTACATCCGCATGAGCATCTCGGCCCAATCCTGGGACTCGGTACCCCCCGCCCCGGGGTGAATGGTGAGCAGCGCGTCACGGCGGTCGTCGGGTCCCTGCAGCATGCTCTGAAGCTCCAACTGCTGCAATCCGACTCCCAGCCGGTCCGCCTCCTCAACCAGCTGCCCTTCCAGGTCGGTATCGGGTTCCTCAGCCAAGAGCCCCGCTAGCTCGAGCGCGTCAGCGATCCGGCGGGTGAGGTCGGTGTAGGGTTCGGTCCAGCGCTTGAGTTGGCGGATCTCCTCGACGGCGGATTTGGAGCGCTCCGAGTCGTTCCAGAAGCCCGGAGCCGCCATCGACGCTTCGAGTTCGCTCAGGCGGGTCTGCTTGGCTTCGAGGTCAAAGATAGCCTCGGAGTTCCTGCAGGCG
>JBDGYO010000046.1:0-23691 GCA_039584015.1 Gemmatimonadota bacterium
GCCGGAGGCGATCCGCAAGTTCTGCGACCTCGTGGGCGTGGCGAAGAACGACAGCCGGGTGGACATCGAGAAGCTGGAGTGGGCGATCCGGGACGATCTCAATCCCCGGGTGCCGCGCGTCCTGTGCGTGCTGAAGCCGCTCAAGGTGGTGATCACCAACTACCCGGAAGGGCAGGTCGAGGAGCTGGACGCCCCGTACTACCCGCGTGACATCCCCAAGGAGGGCTCACGTGTGTTGCCGTTCTCGCGCGAGATCTACATCGAGCGGCACGACTTCATGGAGGACCCGCCCAGGAAGTTCTTCCGGCTAGCGCCGGGACGCGAGGTGCGGCTGCGCTACGGGTACATCATCAAGTGTGAAGAGGTGATCAAGGATCCCAAGACGGGAGAGGTCACCGAGCTACGCTGCACCTACGATCCCGAGACGAAGAGCGGCACTCCCGACGGCCGCAAGGTGAAGGGGACGATCCACTGGGTGTCGGTGGCGCACGCGCTGCCGTGCGAGGTGCGGTTGTACGACCGGCTCTTCGTAAAGGCCAACCCGGACGCCGCGGAGGAGGGGAAGGAGTTCACCGACTACCTCAACCCTGAGTCACTCGTCGTGTTGAATGAGAGTCGCATCGAGCCCAGCGTGGCCGACGCCCCGCCCGGCACGCGCTACCAGTTCGAGCGGCAGGGGTATTTCATCTCGGACAGCGAGGAATCCAAGCCCGGCGCCCTGGTGTTCAACCGGACGGTGACGCTCAGGGATACGTGGGCGAAGATTGCGGGGAAGGGGAAACGGGCGTAGCCCACCCGGTCCGCCCCCTACTTCACCGCCAGATACACCTCCGCCGAGAGCGAGCTCAGCGCCACCCCCTCCTCCAGCCGTTGTCCCGAGATGGCGGTGACGTACACTGCGAGGCGCGCCCGTGTGTTCTCCGCCATGGTGAGCAGCGAGTCGCGCGGGATGCTTCGGTCTCCACCCGTGCCCGCGAACTGCTGCGCCCGCTCCAGCACGGGGAGCAGCGGCACCGATACCAGGAAGTCGCTCTCCTGCAGCAGTTCGAGTGCCACGCCCGTCGAGTCGTACCGCAGGCGGAGATCTGCGGTCAGGCGCACCGTGTCGTGCACCACGCCGTCCACGCGCGCCGCGTAGTCGAAGTCCCGGATAGGAATGGCTTCCGCGTCTTGCCGCACGAAGTAGTTGAACGACTCCACGTCACCCCGCTGCCAGCGGCCGACGTACGGCACCCCCAGGTAGGCCGTGATGAGCCGGGTGCGCTCGTCCGTCTCGTGCCGCTCGGAGGGGCGCGTCCCCTGGCCCACGGTATCGATCGTCGCCAGTGATCCACCGAACCACTCCTCGATCGAGCCGGTGCCGTGGGTTTCGATCAGGTACCGCAGGCCTGCGCTGATCTCTCTGCGGTCGATGTAAGGGACGTCGCGCGTGGCGGGCCGGAGCACACCGTCAACGAGCAGCTCGTGCCGAACGAGGACCTGCTCCAGCCGGTGCGTCTGACTGCGGCGCGAGACTGCATACGCCGACCACGGCCCGAAGAACGCGACCACCGCGACCGCGCACAGCGACGCCGGAATCAGGATGATCCGCCGCGAGCCGCGCAACGTGAAGTACACCGCGATCCCGGCCAGCCAGATCGAGAGAATCGTGAGGAAGTAACGTGGCTCCGTCACGCCGTACTGCCCCACGCGCTGCCAGATGGCCAGCCACAGCATCACGACGGCGGGGAAGAGCGCGATGTAGAACCAGCGCGAGTAGGTCGTAATCCAGCGGTTCTCCGCCCGCTCCCGAATGGGGTACACCAGGAGCAGGGCGAAGATGCCCACGGCGGCGACACTCGACACCAGATAGCCGATCCACCCGCTGGGCCAATCCTGGGTGGCGATCACCTTGACCAGGTAGGTCATCAGAATCGCAAGGTACACCGTCACGAGTGGGACGAGGATGTACTGCGCGAACACCTTGAGGCCCTTGGGGTAGCCGCCGTGCCGTTCGAGCGCCGCGAGGTCGCGCGGCACGCCGCTGAGGAAGAACCACGTGTTGAACAGGAAGGCGATGACGAACCACAGCCGGGCGTACGTCTCGGGTTCCACGTCCACCCCGAACAGCTGGTCCAGAGCCGCCACGGCGATCGCGAGGCCGGCGTAGAGCACGGCGGAAAACACTCCCGCCGTGAGAAAGCGAATGAACAGCGACTTGTTGTACTGCCAGAAGCCGTTCGGTTCGTCATATCCCGCGAACGGGAGGAACGCCACCAGGAGGTGGAACGCCACACTGAGTTGGAACAAGCGCGTGATCGCCACGGTCTCCGACCAGCGGGGCCACAACAGCGCGAGGGCGAGCAGCACGAGGACGCCGCCGAACCCGAGCAGTGCGCGTCGCGCGGCGGACCAGCCGCGGCGCTCGGCGAGGAGTGCCACCGCTAACAGGAGCGGCAGGCCCAGAGTGGCCGGGAAGAACCAGCGCTGCCAGAGGTCGTCGTCCTCGACGAGCAGGACGCCGAACACGCTGGCCGCGAACGCCGCGAACAGGACAAACGGATACCGTGCCATGGTGGCGCGGGCCGCGGTGATCACCAACTGAATCGACGGAAGTCGCACGAGCGTTTCCCTCCTAGAACGCGGCCCGCACCCGCAGGGTCACCAGCCGCCCGATTTCGGGCGCGCCCACGAACTCCCGGTGCACGTTGTCCAGGATGTTCAGCGCGTCCAGGGTGACCATAATATCGGTGCGCGTGGGCAGCCGGTAGGCGAAGGCGAGATCCGCCACCCCGTACGAGTCGACCTCACCCTGGTACACACCCGACAGGACGGGGAAGCCCTGCACGGCCCGGCCGCGAATCTCCCCGCTCAGGCCCACGCCCTCGTGCCGGTACTGCAGCGCGAGTGCGCCCTTGTTGGCCGAGGCGTTGAGGGGAATGGTGTCGGGCCGGCCCACGGCGCCCACCACCGTGAACTCGTTGCGGCTCACCCACGAGTACGTGCCGCGCACGGCCCACGACCGCGACAGAAACGCCGCGAGGTCTACGTCGGCGCCCCATAGCGTGATCTTCCCGAAGTTGCGGTAGGTGACGATGATGTCCCACGGATCGAAGGCCTCCTGCGGCGTCACGGTCCCCACCGGCACCAACCCGATGAGACTGGCCAACAGTTGTGCGGAATCGGGCGGCATGAAGCTGGCGAGGTAGCCGGCCAGGGAGGGCTGGTCGAAGAAGGCGTTGGGGGTTTCCACCTGCTCCGCGCTGATGAAGTCGTTCTTCCAGGTGTGGTAGACGTCGATCCCCACGCTGAGCCAGTCGCCCAGCAGCCCCGAGTAGCCGAGCTCGACGGTGTTGGTGATCGTGGGGGAGAGCGCGGGGATGTCGCTCACGTCGGTGACAGGATCGAACGTCGGGGTGGGACCGGAGATGTTGAGCCGTCCCAGCACCGTGGCGACCTCGTTGCTCGTCGGCGCCGGGATGGCCGAGATGTCGATCCCGAAGTTCTGCAGTGTGTCCACCAGCGGATCCCACAGCAGCGTAGCGTCGATCGGGATGTAATCTGTGGGGCTGCCCACGCTCGCCGGCGTGAACGGCGAGCGCATGCAGAGCCCGTTGCAGGTGCGCGCAAAGCTGTAGCCCGTCTCGGGCACGCCTTCCACCCGGACGGCGTAGGGCAGCGTGATGCTATTGGGTGCCCGCAGCGAGTCGGCGAACAGATCCAGGAACAGGTTATTGGTGGTGGGCGTCGAGAACGCGCGGTTGTACGTCAGCCGGAGCGTGTGCGCAGGGGCCGCCTGGTACACCAGCGCCGCCCGCGGGGAGAACACCGGAGCCGGCAGCCGGTTGTGGAGGTCTACCCGCGCCGCCGCGATGAGTTGCAGGATGGGCGACAGGGTCACGTCGGCGTGGAGGTAGCCGCCCAGCTCGTTGATCATGTCGTCCTGCTCGTTGCGGCCGGTGATGGTGCCCTCGGTGCGGGGGACCGTGCTCTGGAAGTCCACGCCGTAGATGAGGCCCGTCCGACTTCCGACGGCCGAGTTGTGCTGGGCCTGGGCCACCACCATGTACGAGTTGTCCTGCACGGTGTTGCCGTTGCGCAGCAGGTACGTGTCGCCGGCGTCGCTCAAGTTCACGAATGCCTGCGCGAAGAGCCGGCCGTGGCGCAGGCGCGATTGGGCGTAGAGGTAGCGCCAGTCCCGGAGCTGCGCGGCCCCTAGCGGTGTGAGGTCCACGTTGCGCATCGCGTTGTTGAGGCCCACGGCCGTCACGAGCTCGGTGCGCTGGCCCGGACGCCAGTCGACACGCAGCTCCCCAGCGAGGCGCTCCACCAGCGAATCGCGAGCGCCGATCAGCAGGGTGTCGGGGTCGGCACCTCCCGCGATGGCCTGCGCGCGGTTGGCCTGCTCCATCGGGTCCACGTATTGCCAGTCCTCGCCACGCAGGTACTGCGCCGAGAGCTTCAGCCCGACGCGCTGTCCGAGCGTGTTGCCGTACCGCAGCGCCCCCTGCAGCAGCGGTGCCGAGCCCCCCGCCAGCGCTACCACGCCCCCGCGATGCTCGAACGGCGACTGAGTGATCATGTGCATCACGCCGTTGGCGCTGTTGGGGCCGTACAACGCCGAGCCGGGCCCCCGCACCACCTCGATCCGCTCCAGATCGTCGTTGGTGACGGGGATGAAGTTGAACACGTTGATCCGCAGCGAGGGCACCGAGATGTAGCGGTAATCGCTCAGGGCGAGGAGTGCGCCCGACGCCACATTGTTGAACCCACGCACGACGATCTCGTGCTGCGTCAGGCCGGTCCGCGCGAAGTCGACGCCTGCGACGCCCGCGACATGATCTACCGACGTGAGGGCGTTGGTCTCTTCGATGGTCTCTGTCTCGATGACGGATACGGAGGCCGGGGCGTCGAGCGCCTTCTGCTCGGTGCGCGACGCCGTGACGATCACGGGATTGACCGTGAAGGCCAGCGGTGCCAGCACGACCGAGAGTGTGCGGGATTGACCTGCGGCGAGCTCGACCTGATCGATCCGCCCGCGGTGCCCGATGCGGGTGAACACCGCGGTGTACAGGCCTGGAGCAAGGGCCTCGAGCTGAAAGGCTCCCATCCGGTCGGTGTACGTCCGGGCGACCAGGTCACCGTTGACGAGCAAGTCCACCCGCACGCCGTCCACGGGTGTGCCGCTCACCGAGTCGGTGACGGTACCCGAGAGACTCGCCTGCTGGGCGGTCGCGGAGGCCGTCAGCGAGCCAAGCAGGAAGATGGTGGCGAGGGTGCCTCGCCACCATGTGACGTGTGTCATGTTCGTCGGTCTATCGGCTCGAGCCGGAACGCCCTGGCGCGGACCGGATATCCTCCAACCACTGCGCCACCGAATCGCGCAGCACCGCGCGCGGGCCGTTGGCGTCGCGCAGGACATCAAAGAGTTGATCGTACACGTCGCGCGCGCCCAGACCGTCGCCCACGGCCAGGAGTGCGCGCGCACGGAGCGGCCAGACTTGCGGCCACGCCACCTGATCCACGAAACCTGCCATGTGCTCGTAACTCTGTGTGGCGGCAAGGACCTCGTCGTGGTCGCCGAGGGCCGTGGCCACGCGGGCGCGCTCCAGCTGCAGGGGCCAGAGCGACGCGACCAAACCGAACGTGACCTGCTCGATGCGATGGCGTTGGGTGGCCTCCTGCCACTCGTGCAGCGCGCCGGCCGTGTCGCCGCTCGCCAAGAGATCCAGCGCTGCCAGGTCGCCGCGCAGGCTCGCGTCGAGTGGGGCAACGTCGCCGGCATCGGCGATCTCTCCCAGGCGTTGTGCAGCGCGGGCTGCAGCCGCCCCGTCGCGGCCCCGATACCAGCGAGCCGCGAGCCAGAGGGAGATCGGGTCGTCGGCCTGCTCCGTGAGGAGACGCCGCGCCGCCGCAGCCTGCGCGGCGCTGTCGGCGAGCGTCGCGACCCCCGTGACCGCAGCGAGCACCACCCAGCGGTCGAGATCCTCGTGCGGCACGTTGCGCCGTCGCGCCATCCGCATCATCGAATCGGCTGAAGCGTGCTGCCCGGTGCCGAGCAGTCTTGCCATGCGCATGCGGAAGGCCACCCGCCGGTCCTGCTCGGTGGACGCGCGCTCCCACAGCGAGTTGATGGCGAGCCGCGCGACCTCCCGGAGTGACAGGGGTTGCTCGAAGTCGCCGGCGGAGAGGGCGAACATCTCCAGCGCGGCCGGTGGCCGGCGGTCGAGTGATCCGGTCACGCGCAGGGCCGCCGACGACCCCTGGTAGAGGAGCGAGTCCGCCATGCGCATCAGCTCTGCCCAGACCGAGATGCTGTCGATCTGGAGATACCGACCCATGTACCGGGTGGCTTCGGCTTCGTTCTCCTGCATGACCGCGATGACGACGAGCTGGCCGATGGCCGCGGCGAAGTCGGGGTCACGCTCGTGCACCTGCTCGAACTCCCAGCGCGCCGCGGTCGGTTCGATCCCCAGCAGGGCGCCGAAGTAGACCTTCATGAATCCCAGTATGAGCCAGGCATCCACCGCGTCGGGGTGGCGCTCCACGATGCCCTGCAGCATCTCCTGGGCTCGGCTGAGGTCGCCATCGCCCACGAGGACCTCGTACCCCTCCATCAGCTCGCGTGTGGTGGGGTCGAGTCCGTCCTTGTACCGCCGCGCGGCGTCGAGCGCCGAACGGGCGGCACCGGTCCCTCGCGTCGGTTGTGTGCGCAGGATCTCCGCCAGCATGCGCTTGAAGTAGGCGGGCGCGAACGACGAGTCGAGCTCGATCACCTCGTCGAACCGCTCGATCGCCAGATCGAACGCGGCGCGGCGGAAATGGGTGCCACCCTCGTAGTACGCGTTGAAGGCGCGCAGTCCGTTGGGGAGCGCCGGATTCCAGCCGGTGCGCTCACCGGCCACCCGCTCCGCGAACGCGGAGGACACGATGCCGGAGACGAGTCCCGACAGGCTATCAGGTGGACCCTCCGCCTCGGCGCTGCGGATCATGCGTTGGGAAGAACCGTCGCGGACCTGGACTTCGATGCTGAGCCGTCCTGACCCCGTGAGTTCGGCGGTGCCCCACAGGATCTCGGAGGCGCCGAAGGTGGCTGCCACGAACCTGGCCAGGGTGTCGAGGTTCGCGGCGCCAGCCTGGAAATGGTCGGCGATCGCAAGGCGCACCCGCTCGGCGCTCAGCACGCGGTACTCGGGCAGCCAGTGGAGTTGGTCCTCGAACGCGTGTGGTAGCGCGGACGCCAGGTCGATCTCCCCGATGTCGCTCGCCACCGAGAACGGGAGCACCGCGATGGTCGCCGTAGGGGCGGTACTCGAGCCGCGGTCCCACGGTGCCCCCCAGATCGACCACCCACCCACGGTGCCGACCACGACCGCGGCCACGATTCCCACGATCCACTTCACGGGCCGTGGCTTGTGCTCCGCCTTCTTGAGCGCGTCGAGCCATTCATCGGCCGATTTGGGTCGGCGCTGTCGGTCCAGCGCCAGCGGAGCGGCCAGCACCCGTGCCTGTGTCGGGGTCAGGTCGGGCCGCGCCAGGATGACGGCACGCTCGGCGGACGAGACGTCGCTGAACATCTCAATGCGCTGTCCGGTGAGGGCCTCACAGGCGACGGCGGCCAGCGCGTAGAGGTCGGCCCGGCCGTCGATGTGCTCGCCATCCGATGCCTGCTCGGGCGCCATGTAGGCCGGCGTTCCCACGACGGCGCCCGTCTGCGTGATGTGCTCGCTGCCCGCCGCGCTGATGGCTCGTGCGATCCCGAAGTCGGCCACCTGGGCGTGTCCGGCCGACAGCAGGATGTTCTCCGGCTTGATGTCGCGGTGCACGATGTCTCGTGCGTGCGCATAACTCAGCGCCGCCGCGACCTCACGAATGAGTTGCAGTGCGCTGTCGAGCGGGATGTGCCGCTCGCGCTTCATGCGGTCCCGCAGCGATTCGCCCTCCACGAACGGCATCACGTAGTACAACAGGCCTTCCGCCTCGCCGGAGTCGTGTACCGGGAGGATGTGGGGGTGCTGCAGTCGGGCGGTGATCTCGATCTCCCGCAGGAATCGCTGCGGACCCAGGGCGGACGCCAGCTCGGGAGACAGGACCTTGACGGCGACGTGGCGGTTGTGCTTGAGGTCGTGCGCCAGGTAGACGGTCGCCATACCACCGCGCCCGATCTCGCGCTCGATCAGGTACCGCTCCTCCAGGGCCTGCTTGACCCGGCGGAAGTGCACATCTCCCGTGGTGGTGGTGGCATCAGAACTGGCAGACGGGGGTGGTGACCCTCCCGGCACGGGTGTGGCCACACCGCACTTGTGACAGAAGCTGGCGTCCTCGGGAAGAGGGGCGCCGCACTTGGGACAGGCTTGCTCCGGTGCACCCATGGACCACCCACCAACCTGTGTTTCGAGAAGATGCGGACAGACCGCACCCGGTGCAAGCAGCTTACACGCGCTGGAGAATCCGCTGCCGCTGCCCCTCGGTGAGCATGTCCCGCGCCACGATGTCGCGCACGATGCGGGCGAGGAACGCGTAGCCCCGCGGCTCCGCCACCATCCAGCGTTGCCACTCCAGCTCGTCCAGCGCCGCCGTGAGCGCCTCGCCGTGCAGCTCCGTCGCGCGCTCAAGCTGGGCCACCTCGACCCGGTCCCTGAGCACGGCGGCGGCGGCCAGCACCTGCTGGGCCTCCTTCGTGAGACGGCGGAACCCCACGCGTATCGCTGCGACGACGGCATCGGGAAGGTCGGCCGGCAGGGTCTGGTCGAGCGTCTTGGCCGGCTCGGGCCACGCCCCGGTGATGGTGCCGAGATCCAGGCCCAGCGCCACCGCGTGCAACAGCTCGACGGCGAGCAACGGAAGCCCCGCTGAGTCGGCGGCGACGCGCCGCGCCAGGCGGTCGAGCTCGGCGCCCTCGAACGTCGGCACGGCCCACGCTGCGAGATCCCGCACGGCGTCATCGTCGAGCGGCGCGAGGAGCATCGCGGTCCCGGCGACGTCGCGCCCGATGCGGGAGCGCAGATCGTCCAGCTCGCTGCGCGGGAGTTGCGGCTGCGTGCTGAAGAGCACGTACAGCGGGAGGAAGGAGAGATCGCGCACGGCGGCGATCAGTGCAAGCAGGGTGTCGCGGTCGAGCCAGTGCGCGTCGTCCACCAGGAGCACGACAGGTTGCTCCTCGGCCACCACCCGCAGCACGTTGCGCAACGCGTTGCCGAGAGACTCCTCGGACGGTGTCCGGGCGCCGAACCGGTCGGTCCACTCGGGGATCACTGCTGCGAATGCGCCCAGGGCGGACGGCGATGCCGCAGCGAGGCCGCGGGCGTCGAGCAGCCCTCCCCGCGCCAACCCGAGGACGCCGCTCCACGACTGCTCCGTATCGGCTTCCACCGCCCGTACGGCGGCGACCGTCGCGCCCTCGAGGCGGGCGCGGGTCAGGAGTTCCTCGGCGAGGCGGGACTTGCCCAAGCCGGAGTCGGCTTCGAGCACGCACGCGGTGGCGCGCCGGTCGGTCATGCATGCCTCGAGGGCCTCGAGCAACTGCTCCAACTCGGCCGCCCGTCCCACCAGTGGGGTGCGGCGTAGCTCGGCTCCCTGATCGGGTTGCGTCGGGACCTCGCCCGAGAGTCGCCACACCCGCTCCCGTTTCACTCGCTCTGCGAGCGCCGCTGTTTCGGCGTCCGGTGCGGCACCCACTTCGTCGAGCCGCTTCGCGAACTGCTCGTACCGCTCCAGCGCGCCGGCTCGATCACCGGTGATGGCCAGCGCTTTCATTGCCACTTGCACACCGCCGTTCGCGCCCGGGTCGAGATCCAGTGCCCGCGCCGCTACCTCGGCCGCGCGGCTTACCTCCCCATGGTCCAGTAATCCGTGTGCCCAGTAGACGAGTGCCGCGGCCGTGCGGCGTCGCCACTGCAGCCGCTCCGCTCCGAGCCAATCCTCGAAGCTCGAGGCATCGGGCACGCTGAACCCCTCGAGGAAGTCGCCTGCGGCCAACTCCGCGGCGTCTTGCCATTCGCCTTGTTCTTCCAGCGCCGCGAATTCCTCGGTGTCGAGCCGCACCGCACCCTCGGCGAGTCGCACCTGGTCGTGCTCGGTGGTGAGGTTCTCCTCGCCCAGCGTGCGGCGCAGCACGCGGATTGCCTCGCGCAGCGAGTGGCGCGCCGAAGACTCCGGCTTCTCGGCCCAGAGCAGCCCGATCAGATGCTCACGTGCGCGCGTCCGCTTAGGCGAGTGGGCGAGATACACGAGCAGGGCGAGGTTCTTGCGCCAGAGGAGCTCTGCCGGCGGATCGCTTCCGTCGACCGTGACCTGGACAGGTCCGAACGTGCGGCAGATGATCATTCGCTGCACGCCGCGGCTCGCGCGGCCGCCTCCTGTTGCAGCGGACGGTACGCCGTCTCGGGATCACGCCACAGCGCCGCAACGCGACTGAAGCGGCGGCAGGCCACCTGCTGGTCGCCGCGCTCAGCGGCGGCCGCCGCCCGCAGGTACTCGGCGTACGCGCCGAGCGCCCAATCGATCTCGGCGGGCTCGGCCTCGCGCACGAGTCTTATGCGCAGGAACATGTGCTCGTACCAGCTTCGAGCGCTGTCGGCCTTGGCGGGCTCGCCGGCGCGGTCGAACCACTCGGCGCGCCTCAGGTGCAGCGCCGCACGACCGAACGGATCGCCGTGTCGCATACCCGCCGAGTCGAAGGCGAGCAGCGCGTCGGTCCGCTCCACGGCGAAGAGCCAGCGCCCGCGCGCCGCCAGCTCCGCCGCCTGAAGCTGCACAGAGAGCCGTCCGGCCAGGCTGTCATGGGCCGCGGCGCGAAGCCGGTCGAGCCAACCGCTGCCGGCCTCCAGGTCGCCGCGGGCGTAGGCGTCGAGACCGAGTGCCCAGGCGGCACGCGCGGCGAACTCGGGCTGCTGTGCGAAACCCTCGAGCTCGGCTCGTCCCCGCGCGACCGCGGCATCGGGAATGCCGGGCACGCCGAGTGCCGCCGGTACGACGCGCCACTCGGCAGCCTGGAACGCGGCCTCGGCCGAATCGAGCAGGAGGGCGGCCTGATCGAACAGCTGCAATGCTTCTGCCGGGCGGCCCAACGCGACGAGGGCCAGTGCACGCGCCTGCACGGCCGTGGCCTGGGTGGCGCGGTCGCCGGCCGACTCCATCAGGATCAGGCCGGCCAACTGCGCCATCAGTTCGTGAGCGCCGAAGGCCGCTGCGGTTCGGAGGTACGTGACGAGGTTCGTGTCCTGGAGAGTCTCAGGGGTGAACATCTGTCCTGCTATCTGAGGCTCGAACACCCCGGAGTACAGCATTTCGTAGAGTGGTGGAACGTAGAGCAGCACCTCGGACTCGGGTGCGTGAACCTCGGTGAACCCGTCGAGTGCGCGTCGTGCCGCCTCCTTGCGGTGCAGCCGCACCGACACCTGAAACAGGTGCTCCCATGCGGGGCCCAGGTTGGGGGCCTTTTCGGTCGCCAGCATGAGCAGCGCCGCGGCCGAGTCGAGCGGCAACGCGTACCCATCGCGGGGAAAGTCGGCCACGATCTGCGCGTGCCGCGCGAGCCGCTCCCGCAGACTAGGGGCGAGCTGCGCCTCGATCATGCGGTAGTCGAGCTCGCCCAGCTCGTCCATGTGGTTGTCGAGCAGGTCTCGCAGGTCCACGCCCGGGGGCGGACGGCCCTCGAGCTGCCAGCGCCACACCTCGGCCAGGCGCCAGGAGGCCAGGGGGAAGCCGGGATCCAGCTCGATGGCAGCCTGGTAGTGGTCGGTCGCCGGGTTCCACGCGTTGCGGTAGAAGGCCCGCTCTCCCTCGACGAACTCGTGCAGGGCCGAGTCCCCCCTGCCGCTGAACACGCCCAGCATCTCGTATTGGGTGGCTCCGGCTATCTCGCGGGTGAGGCTGTGCGCCACCGCGGCCGCGATGCTGGCGAAGTCGTCGTCGGCCCGGCGGCGTACCGGCGTCACCGTCTGGATGCGGCCGGGCTCGTTCACCAGGTCGAGATCGACCTGCAGCGAGTCGCCTGACACCGACACTGCACCCGTTGCCACGTACCTGGCGCGGAGCAGCCGCGGCACGTCGGACACCGCCACGCCTGCTCCCGCCGAGTCCCACCATGCTGCTGCCAGCTGGGGGTTCATCCAACGGACTGATGCCGGAAGGAAGCCGGGTGCCAGGCTCGCCAGGATGCCACCCAGCCCGGGTGCGGTGGCGCCCGTTTCCTCCAGTGGAAGGATGGCTAGATCGTACCACTCCGCCTCCGGGGTTGCCGGCCGCCGCGCGAACGTGAACACCAAAGCTGCGCCGGCGGCCAGGCCGGAAACGGTGAGCAGCAAGGTGCGCCGCCGATACTTGGTCGTGCGCGTGTGCCACAGCGCCTGCCGGAAGCTGCGGGCGTCGGGCCAGCGGTTCCTGGGCTCGTGCGCCAGCGCCCGCTTGAGGATGGCGTGTAGCACGTGCGGTACGCCCGACCAGTCGACGGGATCCCCCGGGAGCAGCGCCTCCCAGCGGCGGCCGGTGAGCGCTTCGTAGAGCACCATGCCCACGGCGTACAGATCGGTCTGGGGTGTCACCTCCCCCCCCAGGGCCTGTTCCGGCGGCATGTACCCGGGCGTGCCGGTGACGGCGAGGGCGCCGGACGGCGGGACGGTTTGCGCTCCCGAGGCGGTGGAGATGCCGAAGTCGGCCAGCAGGGCGCGGTCCTCAGCAAGAAAGATGTTGCTCGGCTTGATGTCGCGGTGCACGACGCCCGTCGCATGGACCGCTTCCAGGGCGGCCAGCACGTCGCGCCCGAGCTTGACGGCTTCGCTGCGAGGGAGGGGGCCACGGTTCAACTGCTGGGCCAGGGTCGCTCCCTCAATGAAGTCCATCACGTAGTAGAAGAAGCCCTTCGCCTCACCGGCCCGGTGAATGCTCACGGCGTTGGGGTGATGCAGGCTGGCGAGGACCCGCGCTTCTTTGAGGAACCGTTCGGTGGCCGTCGCGGTCGCCATCTCGGGACGGATGATCTTGACGGCAACCATGCGGTCCAGCGCCACGTCGCGTGCCAGGAACACCATGCCCATGCCTCCGCTGGCGATCTCCCGTTCCACCTCGTAGTCGGGGAGCAGCGCTTCGCACAGACGGTAGAGGATGGAGGGCATGTGTATCGAAGACGGGACCGTCGGCTTGGACAAGCCGAATCTGCCCCTCCGGGAGCCGGCGTCAAGTCGGTGTGACGGTTGGAGTTGGTTGGCCGAGCGGGGTCCCCGCGGAGTAGCTTATGAGGTCACCGACGAGGATGGGTCGATGAGGATCACGCGCATCGCTGCCTACCAGGTAGATCTGTCGTTGCACGAGGGGAAGTACGCCTGGTCGGGGGGCAAGTCGGTCTCGGTGTTCGACAGCACCGTCGTGCGCGTCGAGACCGATGCCGGGCTCGTGGGTCACGGCGAGGTCTGTCCGCTGGGGCCGGCGTACCTGCCGGCCTACGGCCCCGGCGTGCGCAGCGGCCTGGAGCAGGTGGCGCCCGCGCTGCTGGGGCAGGATCCCACTGGGCTCGCTGTGATCAACCGGCACATGGACCAGGCGCTGAAGGGACATCCCTACGTGAAGTCGCCTGTCGACATGGCCTGTTGGGATATTCTGGGTCAGGCGACGGGGCAGTCGGTGTGCGCGTTGCTCGGTGGTCGCTTCGGCGACGACGTGGTGCTGTATCGGGCGATCTCGCAGGACACGCCCGACGGCATGGCGGCACGGGTGGCGGAGTACCGCAAGGAGGGCTACCGCCGGTTCCAGCTCAAGGTGGGCGGCGATCCGACGGAGGACATCGAGCGCATCCGGGCGGTGGCGGCGAAGCTGGAGCGTGGCGACGTGCTCGTGGCCGACGCCAACACCGGATGGCTGTCCCACGAGGCGTTGCGTGTGGCGCGTGGGGTGCAGGACGTGGACGTGTACATCGAGCAACCCTGCCTCGCCTACGAGGAGTGCCTCAGAGTCAGGCGGCACGTCGATCACCCGTTCGTGCTGGACGAATCGATCACCGGCATCCCCGAGCTGGTCCGCGCACATGCCGACGGCGCGATGGACGTCGTCAACCTCAAGATCAGCAAGCTCGGCGGGCTCACCAGCGCTCGCCTGGCACGAGACCTCTGCGTGTCGCTGGGGATCGCGATGACGATCGAGGACAGCTGGGGTGGGGACATCACTACTGCCGCGATCGCCCACCTGGCGCACAGTACGCCGCCGGAGCTGCGCTTCACGGCCACCGACTTCAACAGCTACGTCACCGTGAGTCTCGCGGAGGGCGCCCCCCAACGGACGGGCGGTCGGATGGCGGCGTCCGGCGCACCGGGACTCGGCGTCACGCCGCGCACGGACGTCCTGGGCGATCCCGTGCTCGACATCGCCTGAAGCCGGTGATGCGCGCTTCCGTGCGTTAGTTGCGGAAGTAGCTGGTCTGCTGGAAGATGCGATCGGCGAGCTCGGTCGCCCGCTCGACTCGCTCCTTCAGGATGGAGTCCGCGGGGGTCGTCACGGAATCCCCCAAGCCGCGGCCCACGTGCTCGGCCCACCCGGCATAGATCAGCGCATACAGCGAGAGGATTCCCTCCGACGGGACGTCCACCCAGCCGCGCGGACGGGGACGGGCCGCGCTTTCGGGGTGATATACCTCGAACAGCAGCGTCTCGTGTCGGTCCGCGTCGATCCAGCCGAGCGTGCGCACCGGCATGGCGCCGTCGGCTACCGTGATGGAATCCGTCACGAGCCTGCGCGCCATGCCTTGCCCCAGCAGATACGGGGTGAACCCGAACGCGTCGGCGTACGCGCCGGTCGTGCGGGAGAAGTAGATGGGGCGCCTGCCCAGGTTGTCCTGGATGAGTTGCAGCGTGATGATGTCCGCGCGCTGCAGTACCCGCGGCTCCAGCACCACGCTCATGCCGCCGACGCGGAACACGCTGCGCTCGGTCACCTCGTGGAAGTAGGGCATGGCGTTGATCTGCTCGTAGCTGAGGCCCAACGCCGGCTCCTGTGGAGTGACCCAGGTCCCCTCTCGATAGGGTGGCACGGCGTTGGCCTGGTCGAACGGGTAGGTGGGGCGCCGCCGCAGTTGGCGCACGTGCCAATCGGTATTCATGAGGGAGAGGTTGGCGATCAGCACATCCCGCCGCACGCCCTCCACTTCCTGCATGTACCACAGGGGAAACGTGTCGTTGTCCCCCGCGGTGACGATGATCGCGTAGGGTTCCACCGACTGGAGCAGGTCCCAGGCGAAATCCCGCGGCAGCCACTCGCCCGACCGGGACGCGGAGAGGTGGTTTCCCAGCAGCGGGATGAACCCGGCCAACAGGATGGGTGAGCCTACGAGCCACGCCCTCCCATTCGTGAGCCGGTCGCCGAACGCCTTGGCGAACGATGCCATCCACGCACCCAGGCCGAGCGCGACCCACACGCCCCACAGCTGGAACGAAGCGATGAAGAAGTAATCCCGCTCGCGCACCTCCCGGGTGAGGCCCTCACCGGAGCGGATCGAGTAACCGTACTTGAAGTCCAGGTAGAACACGAGCAGCACGGTCACGGTGACCATGAGCGCCGTCATGGCCAGCGCGCCCCGCCGATCCTTCTGCCACTGGCGCACGGCGCCGAGCAGCCCGATCACACCAAACAGGAGCGCCAGGAGATTCCGCACTCGCTGGCCCCAGTCGTGGGCGAACTGCCAGGTGAAGTACTGCACGTAGTTCACGTACTGCCAGACCAGACTTGCCTGGCGCGGCACGAGGGGTCCCTTCTGATACTGCTCCCGGCTCAGCACGCGGAGCAGCGCGTCTCGCGTGGCCGGCTCGCCCTCGTTGATCGCCGGGTAGTGCTGCGCTCGCAGTGGGAGGAAGAGGAATAGGCTCAGCCCCACCGTGATGACGCCGAGCGAGATGAGCACCAGTCGCAGATGGCCGCTGCGGTACGCGAAGGTGAAGAGCGTGGCCAGCAGCCCCAGGGCGAGCAGGATCGGAAGCACCTGGCGGCCGCTCCACGAGTCCAGGACGATCGCCGCCGCGACAAAGGCCACGGCCGCCGCGATCCCGATGCGCGTGAGGGGGCTCGTGTGCAGCCGAAACGCGGGCCAGGTGACCCCCGCGAGGATCACGGTGGCGACAACGAGTGAGACAAGGTCCTGTTGATCGCGATGCCAGCCGAGGAACAGCATGCCACCGACCGCCGCACCCGCCAGGAGCGCACTGGCTCCCAGTACGCGCTCCCACAGCCTCTCCTCTGCTTCGGCCGCCTCGACGTACACGAGCACGGCTGGCACGGCCAGCAGTCCCATGAGGTGGTTGGTCGCGCTCAACGCCACCAGGTACACGATGAGCACCAGCCAATGGTCGCGCCGCTCTCCGGCGGGCTCGTCCCCCCAGTGCACCGCGAGCCACAACACGAGAGCGATGGAGAATAGGCTCAGCGTGTACACCTTCTCGTTCACGACCGACTGGTTCCATACGGTGAATGAGGTGGCTCCCACCAGCGCCCCGGCGAAGGCCGCACCGAGCCGTGCCCAGCGGACCTCGGGCACGATGTCCCGTAGGAACCGCTCGGCCACCAGGAACAGCAACCCGGCCGCCAGGGCACTCGTGACGGCGGCGAACAGATTGATCCGCAGCGCGTAGTGCCCAACCAGAGGGATCATGCCCCACACGCCGGCCGCGAGCACGAACAGCGGGTTGCCGGGCGGGTGCGGGATGCCCAACACCTTGGCGGCGGCGATGTACTCGGAGGTGTCCCAGAACTGCGTCGTGGGAGCGATGGTCAGCAGGTAGATCCCCAGCACGACCAGGAACACGACCCCGGCGAGGAGGTACGGGGGGCGTGTCGTCGGCGCTACGTCGTGCAACCTAGTGCCTGAACTGCCGGCATCCGGTGAGCACCATGGCGAGGTCGTGCTTGTTCGCCGCCGCGATCACTTCCTTGTCTCGCACGGAGCCTCCCGGCTGGATCACGGCCGTGACCCCGTCTGTGGCGGCCTGCTCCACGCCGTCGGCGAACGGGAAGAACGCATCCGAGGCCAGCACGGCCCCCGCGGGGTCGTGTCCCTCGTCGCGGGCCTTGTGCGCGGACAGGAAGGCCGCGTCCACCCGGCTCATCTGCCCGGCGCCGATCCCGATTGCCGCCTCGTCCTTGGCAAGCAGGATGGCGTTCGACTTCACGGCCGCCACCGCCGCCCAGGCAAACCGCAGATCACGCCACTCGGTCTCGGTTGGCTTGCGCTTGGTGGCCACCGTCCAGTCGGATTCGTCGGCCGCTACGGTGAAGCGATCCTGCACTAGGAAGCCGCCGCGCACCCGCTTGAAGTCGAGCGCGGGCCTGCTGTCGGTGAGGGGCAGCTCGACGACGCGGAGGTTCTTCTTGCGCCGGAACACCTCCACGGCATCGTCGTGGAAGCGCGGTGCCACCACGGCTTCGACAAAGAGGTCGTGCATGGCCTCGGCGGTCGCGGCGTCGACGATGGTATTGAATGCCACGACGGAGCCGAACGCCGACTTGGGGTCGGTGGCCAGCGCGCGCCGGTAGGCGTCCTCGACTGAGGTGCCCAGCGCCAATCCGCAGGGCGTCGTGTGCTTGATGACGGCACACGCGGGCCGGTCCGGCCACGGCGCGATGGCCATCACAGCGCCTTCGATGTCCAGCAGGTTATTGAACGAGAGTTCCTTACCGTGCAGCTGTCGCAGCTCGTCGAATCCTCGCCCCTCGCCCGTCGTGTACAGCGCGGCGCGCTGCACGGGATTCTCGCCATAGCGCAGTGCCTGCACACGCTTGAGGGCGAGGCCCATCATGGGTGGGAGGGCATCGGCATCCTTGGTGAGGAACTGGGCGATGGCGGCGTCGTAGGCCGCCGTGTGGCTGAACACCTTCGCGGCCAGCTCCAGCCGGATCTCCGGCGTCACCTGGTTCTTCTCGAGGAGCTCCAGCACGCGGTCGTAGTCGCGGGGGTCCACGACCGGGACCACGAACTGGTGGTTCTTGGCCGCCGAACGTAGCATCGAGGGTCCCCCGATGTCGATCTGCTCGATCGCCTCCTCCAGCTTCACGTTGGGTTTGCCTGCCGTCTCGCGAAACGGGTAGAGGTTCACTGCTACGAGGTCGATTGGCGTGACGCTGTGGGCCTCGAGCTGGTCCATATGCTCGGGCGCGTCGCGCCGCGCCAGCAGGGCGGCATGGACCGCCGGGTGCAGCGTCTTGACCCGCCCGTCCATGATCTCCGGGAAGCCGGTGACCTGCTCGATGGCCGTCACCGTCACCCCGGCCTGTGTGATTACCTGCGCCGTGCCGCCCGTGGACACGATCTCCCATCCGAGATCCGCTAGCCCCCGTGCGAACTGTGTGACCCCCCGCTTGTCGGATACCGAGATCAGTGCCCGCGCCACCCTGCCTCCTTGGCTACTGGTCAATCGACCGTCTCGCCGGCTCCGTCGCGTCGGCGACGGACCCCGGCGTCGCGTCCCCCGCGTACGCTGGCTCGCTGCCCACGAGGCGCACGACCTGCCCTGCCCGCGCGGCAGCCAGCACCACGGCCGGCAGGAGCTGATGCTCGACTTCGAGCACCCGTGCCGCCAGCGTAACTGGCGTATCGTCCGCGCCCACCGGGACCGGCCATTGTGCCACGATGGGCCCGCGGTCGTACTCGGCGGTCACGATGTGCACCGTGGGGCCGGAGACCGTGGCGCCGGAGGCGAGCACGGCCTCGTGCACGTGGTGCCCGTACATGCCCGGCCCGCCGAACGACGGCAGCAATGCCGGATGGATGTTGAGCATCCGGTTCTCGTACGCCTGCACTACCACTTCCGGCACCAGCTTGAGATACCCCGCCAGAACCACGAGCTCCGTGTCGTACGAGCGGAGCAGCCCGATGATCTGCTCCCCGTCGCTGGGGTCGTCGAGCACTTCCGCCGCCACGCCCGCCTTGCGTGCCCGCTCCAGCGCACCCGCCGTGGCCTTATTGCTGATCACCACGACGACCCGGGCCGGTGCCGATCCCTGGCAAGTGTCCAGCAGCGCCTGGAGATTGGTGCCTCCGCCGGAGGCGAGAACTGCGACGCGCATCATGCCGGCACCTCAACGGGCAGAAGTGAGCGCACGCATACTCCTATATAAAGGATTGGGCCGGGGGACGTCTAGCGAGCGGCGGCCACGGCGTCGGCCACGATCGCGATCTCGTCGTCCCGCACCGTGCGGACGTCGAACACCACCCGGTCGTCCCGTGCCAGGGCGATGATGGGAGGATCGTGATCGCGTAGCGCGGCGAGGAAACCGTTGCACGAGTCCACGGCCAGCGTCACGAGCGTCGTGGGCAGCTCGCTGCCCGGAAACGCCCCCCCTCCGACCGTGGAGACCCCGGGCTCCGTTTCGGCGCTGGGGATGCGCCGCGCCAGCTTGCGGGCGCGACGCTTGAGCGTCGCCGTGTCCGTGGCGAGCATCGCGAGAGCGGGGATCTCGCGCACCGCCCGCTCGGGGTCGCGATACAGGGTGAGGGTCGCTTCGAGCGCGGCGAGCGTGGTCTTGTCGGGCCGGAATGCCCGGGCGAGGGGATTGCCCGCCGCGCGCTCCAGGATCGCACTCGGTCCCACGACGATTCCGGCCTGCGGGCCGCCCAGCAGCTTGTCGCCCGAGAACACCACCGTGGCGCCGGCGGCGACGCTCTCGTGCACCAGCGGCTCGCCGCTCAGGCCGTACGCCTCGAGTGGGATCAGCAGGCCGCTCCCCACGTCGTGCACGGTGGGGATGTCACGGCGCTGACCCAGCGCGACCAGCTCCGCGACGGACGGCTCGGCCACGAACCCGGTGAGCTGGAAGTTGGAGCGGTGCACCTTGAGGATGAGGCGAGTCCGCGGGCTCACCACCAACTCGTAGTCTCTCAGGCGCGTGCGGTTGGTGGTTCCCACCTCTACCAGCAGGCTGCCGCTCTTCGCGAGAATGTCCGGGATGCGAAACGCGCCGCCGATCTCCACCAGCTCGCCGCGGGAGACGATCGTCTCACCGCCCTCGGCCAACGCGTTGAGCAGCAACAGGAGCGCCGCGGCGGCATTGGTGGCCACGAGGGCCGCAGCGGCACCGGTGAGCTCGCACAGCAGCTCGCGTACGTGATCCTGACGCGAGCCGCGGGTCCCGGCCTCGAGGTCGAGTTCGAGCGTGCTGTACCCCAGCGCCTCCTCCACCGCCTGCACGGCAGCGTCGGCCAGTGGTGCGCGCCCGAGGTTGGTGTGGAGCACGACGCCGGTCGCGTTCACCACGCGCTTGAGCGACCGGCGCGAGCGCTCCTCTACGCGCTGCGCGATGGCAGGGACCCACCCCCCTGAGGGAGCCTCGCCCCCGCGCTGGCGTGCTTCGGCGAGCGCCGCTCGGACGGCGTCCACCACGACGGTGCGCGGTGCGGTTGCCAGGAGCCCCGCCTCCTCGGCCTGGGCCAGGAGGGTATTGACGGCTGGGAGGGCGCGCCGCGCGTCGGTCATGTCGAGTCGCGTGGGGCGGAAACCGCGAGCACCGTGCGCGACTCCCCGAGGGAGCCTCCGATGCTACGGGCCCGCGCCTCGATCAGGTAGCGACCGCCCGGGGTGAGCGGTTCGACCAGGCGGATGAACCAGATATCGCTCAGCGGCGGTCGCCGTGCCAGGAACTCCGTCACGTGCTCCGGCACCTGCGGCCCTCGCCCCGGGCGCACCGCGGGATCGGCTCCCGGGGGTGGCCGGGCGCGGGCCGCCTGGGGCACGGCCACAGTATCGCCAACGGCCGAGTCGGCCAGGGCCAACGTGTCGAGCGCCGCGGCGCTGTCAGCGGCGAGCGAATCAGCCAGCGCTCGGGCGGCTGCCTCTTCGGCCGCCAGCGAATCGTACACTGCCCGCTCCCACACCGCGGCGACGGCCACGGGCGTCGTATCGGGCAGGGCCCACACCGACACCATCTCGGCCGTGGGTGGCACCGTGTCCAGCATGAGGCTGAACCGCACCTGCACCGTGACGCTGTCGGTCCGGTTCACGCGGCGCAGCTGCGGCCCGGCGGTGTCGTGCGAAAAGGCCCAGAACGTGTGCGACACGACCGAGTCGATGGCGACGGTGACCGAATCGAATGACTCGCGGGTATCGCGGCGTCGGTTGGTGTTCTCGTCGAGGCTCGCGCTCACGTGGTACGTGCCGGGCGGAACGCTCACGAGCCGGTAGCCACCCACCGAGTCGGCGGTAGTCACGTAGACCAGGGAATCCGGCAGTAACACGGCCTCGATCAGGGCGAACCGCGCGGCCCGGGCGTTCTGCCAGTCGAGCACGGTGCCCCACAGTACCGTCGTGGGAATCGGCGGACCGGTCGAGAAGATCACGGTCCGCCCTTCGGTCGTGGGGTTGTTGCGCAGGTCGGCGATGCCCGGCTCGAGAACGACGTGATAGACGGTGCCGGGGAGCCATCCATCTTTCGGTGCGACCTCGATGGCGCTCCGCTTCCAGTCGACACTGACCTCTTCGGCGCGCGGCGAGAGCCGGATGAGCTCATCGAGGCCGCCACCCGAGGCCTCGCTGATGACCTCGTCGAACTGGATCTTCAACGCGTCATCCAGCTCCGGGACCACGGCGCCCGAGTCGGGAGTGACGCTGAGAATGACGGGCGGCTCGAAATCCGGCGGGCCGCCCGGCGGTTGCTCGATGACGGCGCACGCGGCGAGCGCCGCTAGCAGCCCAAGGCGCGCAGCTTGTCGGCCAGCGTTTCGCGCTGCTCCCGCCACGACCGCTCCTTGTCCCGCTCTCGCTCCACGACGTCGGCGGGGGCCCGGGTGATGAACTGTTGGTTGCTGAGCTTGGCGGCCACGCCCGCGAGTTGCTGGTCCATGCGCTCCAGCTCCCCGCCGAGCCGCTCGCACTCCTGCTGCACGTCGATTGCGTCGCCCAGGGGCACGAACACCGACGAGCCGTCGGGCAAGACCTGGTGGGCGCCCACCTCCTCGGGGTGCTTCTCCAGGGCGAGGTGGCTCAGCTTCGCCAGACGCTCGATGGTGCGCTGCTCGGCGTTGAAGGCCTGCAACGCCTCGGCATTGGCCGGGTGCGCGAAGGCGCGGACCTCAGCGCCGGGCGGCACACCGTACTCGGCCCGCACCGTACGCACTGCCGTCACCAGCGCCTGCACCCGCGCGAACTGGTCCTCCGCCTCGCCATCGATGAAGGCCTGCTGCGGTGTTGGCCAGGCGGCCGCGGCCAGGAGCGGCTCCCGCTCGCCGGGGAGGTGCTGCCACAACTCCTCCGAGAGGAACGGCACGATGGGGTGCAACAGCCTGAGCGCCGTCTGGAACACATGGACCACGATAGCCGACGCGACGTCGCCACCCGGAATGGATCCGTACAGCCGCGGCTTGATCTGCTCCAGGTACCAGTCGGCCAGCTCGTCCCACATGAAGTGGTAGACCACGCCCGCTGCGTCGTTGAGCCGATGGCGCTCCAGTGCGTCGGTTACCTCGGCCACGGCCCGCTGGCAGCGCGACAGAATCCAGCGGTCGGCCAGCTCGAACTGCGCCGCGTCGAGCGAGTCCGGCTGCGGGGCCTCGTCGCTGACCGCCGACAGCAACAGGCGGCCCATGTTCCACAGTTTGTTGGCGAAGTTGCGCCCGGCCGCAAACGTCCCATCCATCTCGTCGCGGTCCATGATCACGTCGGTGCCGGCCGCCGCCCCCGCCACCACGGTGTAGCGTAGCGCATCGGCCCCGTAGCGCTCGACCGCGTCGAGCGGGTCGATGCCGTTTCCCAGCGACTTCGAGAAGGCTCGGTGCTGCGGATCGCGCACCACGCCGTTGAGGTACACGGTCGAGAACGGGCGCTCCCCGAGGAAGTGGTAGCCGGCCATCACCATGCGGGCGACCCAGAAGAAGATGATGTCCGGCGCCGTGACGAGCGTGTGTCCCGGGTAGAAGCGCTCGAGGTCGGCGGTGCGCTCAGGCCACCCCATCGTCGCGAACGGCCACAGCCACGAGGAGAACCAGGTGTCCAGCACGTCCTCGTCCTGATGCACGCGGCCGCCGCACTTCTCGCAAGACGCAGGCGCCTCCATCGCAACGGTGACGTGCTCGCAGCCCTCGCCCTCGCAGTACCAGGCGGGAATCTGGTGTCCCCACCAGAGCTGCCGTGAGATGTTCCAGTCGCGGATCTCGGTGAGCCAGTTCTCGTACACCTTTCCCCACCGCTCCGGCACGAAGCGCAGCCGGTCCTGCCGGTACGCCTGAAGTGCCGGCTCGGCCAGCGGCTTCATCTTTACGAACCACTGGTCTGACAGCCTCGGCTCGACCACGGTGTGGCAGCGGTAGCAGTGACGCACGGCGTGTCGGTACGGCTCGATCTTCTCGAGCAGGCCGGCGGCCTCGAGCAGCTCGACGGTCTTTTCCCGAGCGGCGTCCCGGTCCAGGCCGCGCACCGCCGCGGGGACCCTCGGATCGTCGACCATCCGCGCGTCGGCGTCGATCACCACCGGGGTGTCGTACTCGCCCGCCAGCTCGGCAGCGATCTCGAAGTCGTGCGGATCGTGCGCCGGCGTCACCTTGAGCATGCCGGTGCCGAAGTCCTGCTCGACGTAGGTGCTGGTCTCGACCGGGATCGGGATGTTCGCCAGCGGCAGGATTACCGACTTCCCCGTGAGGTGACCGAAGCGCTCGTCCTCCGGATGGTGCACCAGGGCGATGTCCCCGTACATGGTCTCCGGTCGGGTCGTGGCGACGAGCAGGCTGTCCGTGCCGTCGCCGTCGGCCAG